>JAILFT010000031.1 GCA_024697425.1 Butyrivibrio sp.
CTTAACCGCAAGCGCAAAGACTATGTTCTCTTTTACAATCCTTATGGTCTTGCGCGCGATCTTCATTACAGCTGAAATCTTGCTGATATCATCGTCCATGATAACTATGTCTGCTGCCTCGATGGCGGCATCCGATCCCATGGATCCCATGGCTATTCCGACATCCGCTCTCATAAGCACGGGAGCGTCGTTGATACCGTCGCCCACAAACGCAAGCCTGTTACCATTATCGCCTTTTGAGAGCATTTTTTCAACTGCACTGACCTTGTCAGCAGGAAGAAGTCCTGCCTTGACGTCATTTATTCCAACCTGATCAGCCACATGCCTTGCAATAGCTTCGTTATCGCCTGTCAGCATGACGGCTCTCTTTACTCCGATCTCGTACAGGGCTGCAATTCCCTCTTTTACCCCGCTCTTGATAGAATCGGAGATCACTATACTTCCTGCATAAGCTCCGTCATAGGCTACATATACAACTGTGCCTGCGGCCTCATCCAAAAGACCTATTGATGCCGGAACGTCGATGAGCTTATCATTACCAACCAAAAGCTCTTTACCCTCAAGGATGGTCCTGATGCCGTTTCCTGCTATCTCTTTGGTTTGGGATTCATCTATATGGGAAGCATCGGGCTTCTGTCCGCCATTTCTCTCCATGTAGCAGGCAAGAATGGATCTCGCGATCGGATGATTGGAGTACATCTCGCCGTAAGCTGCAAGTGAAAGAAGCTGATCTTCTGTAATATCACTCTGAGTGGCAGGAACGATCTCAGATACCTTGAACTCACCCTTGGTGATGGTTCCTGTTTTATCAAATACAACCGTATCAACACCGGATACTGCCTCAAGGAAGTTGGAACCCTTGACAAGGACACCCTTCTTGGAGGCTGCTCCGATTCCACCGAAGAATCCGAGAGGAACCGAAATAACAAGAGCACACGGGCATGAAACTATAAGGAAAATACATGCTCTTCTGATACTGTCTGATAAAGGGATCTGTCCAAGGATTGGCGGGATCACTGCAAGTAAGACAGCTCCAATCGTAACAACCGGTGTGTAGTATCTTGCAAACCTTGTGATAAAGTTCTCCATCCTGGATTTCTTGTTGCTGGCATTCTCAACAAGGTCGAGAATCCTCGCAACTGTAGAGTCCTCATAAGCCTTATCTACTCTTACCTTGAGGATACCTTCTCCGTTGACACATCCGCTTATAACCGCATCGCCTTCTGCTGCCCTTCTGGGAACAGATTCACCGGTAAGTGCCGCAGTGTCAACAAAGGATTCACCTTCGATAACAGTTCCGTCCAGCGGGATCTTCTCTCCTGCTCTGACAAGAATGATATCACCTACGCTTACTTCCTCAGGATCAACCTCTGTGGTCTCTCCGTCTTCGCCTACCAGATTTGCAAACTCAGGAGCAATGCTCATAAGGTCTGTTATGGACTGCCTTGACTTGCCGACAGCGTAGCTCTGGAAGAGCTCTCCAACCTGGTAAAAGAGCATTACGGCCAGGGCCTCTGAATACTCTCCTATTCCAAATGCTCCGAAGGTTGCTATCATCATCAGGAAATTCTCGTCAAAGACCTGTCCGTGACTTATGTTGATAACAGCCTTTCGGATAACGTCATAGCCGATGATCCCGTAAGGAACAAGATATATGATAAGCTTCACAAACCAGGGAAGCGGATCCATTATGCCGATCTTATCAAGTACAAGCAGGATAACAAACATCGCAAGTACTATGAGTATTCTGTTGCGGGTCTTCTTTTGTTTCTTGGTCATAAATCATCACTTCCTTCGCGGAACTATATATTAAGCCTCGATAGAGCAGTCAGGCTCAACCTTCTTGCAGGCCTTGACCGCTGCATCAAATACCTTATCAAAAATGTCGTCAGCAGCCTCAAGTGTAAACTTCTGAGTCATGAAATTAACTCTTGCACTTACAACACCATCGATCTTCTTAACTGCATCCTCCATCTTAGCTGCACAGTTTGCACAATCTACCTCACACTTAAATGTTTTCTTCATAATATCCACCTTTCTGCCCTCATAAGGCTCATAATTTACTCTTCAATATGGTTGATTCCCTGGTCGATGATCGTCCTTACGTGGTCATCTGCCAGGAAGTAAATGATCTGTTTGCCCTCACGTCTGTTTCCCACGAGCTTGCTCTGCTTAAGTATCTTAAGCTGATGAGATATTGCAGACTGCGTCATGTTAAGGCTGTCCGCTATATCACATACACACATCTCCTGCTCGAACAGGGCAAAGAGAATCCGGATCCTTGTGGAATCTCCGAAGACCTTGAACAGTTCAGCCAGATCATAAAGCTCGTCATCATCAGGCATCTCTCTGTGTACCTTCAGTACCACGTCTGCATGCTTATGTACTACATCGCAGTGCTCTACATCATTTACTGACATATCATCTTCCTTTCTATCATTTCAACATATGAATAATTGTTCATATGTTGAATATAAAACACCCCTGCCGAATTGTCAACAGGGTTATTGAAAAATTATTCAACTTTTATTTTCTGCTGCCTCAACAGTCTTTCTCATATAGCGTATGACATCCACAGGATACTCTCCTACTGCAGTCTCTCCCGTGACCATGACAGAAGATGCTCCGTCCAGTACTGCATTATAGATGTCACTGACCTCTGCCCTTGTAGGAACCTTGCTGTGCTCCATGGATGAGAGCATCTGAGTAACTACCATGAAAGGCACACCGGCAGTTCTGCATCTGCTGGCTATATCCTTCTGGACTCCGGGAAGTTCCCATAAAGGAACGGCATTTCCAAGATCACCTCTTGCTATTATCATCTCATCCGCATGGTCAAAAAAGCTCTCGAGATTCTCTACGCCGCTCAGATTCTCAATCTTGGCGTATAACTTTATGTCTTTTCCGCCGTTATTATCAAGTGCTTTTCTGACATCCAGAAGGTCACCGGCACTTCTTACAAAGGGCTGCATGACACCGTAGATACCGCTCTTGCAGGCAAGTTTTATATTCTCGATATCGCTTTCTGTAAGCGCGGGCATATCAACAGACTTTCCTACTATTGCTATACTCTTTCTGCCATTTAAGATCCCTCCTCTGGTAACACGGGCTCTTGCAGATTCATCATCTGTCTCTGTGACGGTTGCTGCTATCCTGCCGTCATCCAGGAGAATATCATGTCCGGGCTCAAGCGCTTTCAGTATCCTGTGATCAAGTGTTACTGCCTTATTTCCAGGGGCGAAAATCCCCACGCACTCTTCCGTCGCCAGTATCAGCTCATCTTTTTCATTCAGACCGATAGGCTCTTTAAGCTTACCGATCCTCAGCTCCGGTCCCTGCATATCTATCAGGATCTTTGGAACAATTCCGTTTGCTGATGCAGCTCTTTTAACCTTATCTATTTCCTCAAGGCAGTCCCTGAGCATAACATGGGATAAATTGATCCTGATACCGGTCATACCTGTAGCAAACATCTCAGAAAGTGTTGCCTCATCCCTGCAACCGGGGCCCAGTGTTCCAAACACATCTGTCATCGGCTTCTCCTCATTGATCAGCACCTGTCCATATCACATCTTAAGCTCATCATAGAGCTCTGGATATCCCTTTTTCAGAGCTCTGTTAAACTTTCCCCGGATCCTGCCGAAACTGAGCCACCCGATAAATCCGAATGCAAGTACGAGAAAGATCAGGATCGGAGCAAATATCCCCAGTAATGTCACATGATCTACAGGGCCGTTTTGGCTGATATTCATAACTGTCGACACTCCCATGAGAAGTGTCATGGTTGCAAGAAGAGCACAGGCCACCGTAAATCTCTTTTTGACAGGCTCAACATATTCCGCAACGTTTTTTCTTGTCTTTTTCAGATCAAACTTATCCATACGGCCTGCTGCTATCGCCTTCACAGCCTCTCTGGTAAGTGTTGTGGTCATAAGTGTTACTGACATTTAAAATCCTTTCATCAGGTCGAAGAGACTGATCTGGTTGGAATCCGGAATATCTCCCAGAAGTCCCATGTCAGCCATCTTATCTATTACTGTCTGAGGGCACTTGGTCCTCTGGCGGAAGTCGTCCTTGGACAGGAACGGTCCATCCTTGGCTGCCTCAACGATCTGATCCGCAGCCTTCTCACCCATACCGTCGATACTGGTAAGGGCCGGCATGATCTTGTCTCCTATAACCTGGAAATCCCTGGACTTGACCTTGAAGATGTCGATTGGCATAAACTCAATGCCTCTCTCGTACATCTCCTCAACCAGCCTCATATCTCCGTACTCTGCCTGCTGGGCATTTGAGAGTTCATCCTTGCGGCTCTGGTAATCCTTCATAACACTGTGGAGGTGATTCTCGCCCTGGCACATGTGCTCATAGTTGAAGGCTTTGGCTCTTATGGAAAACCACGCTGCATAGAATGCCTGTGGCATATAAACCTTAAAGTAAGCAATTCTCCAGGCCATCATAACGTATGCTGCCGCATGGGCCTTGGGGAACATGTACTTGATCTTCTCACAGGACCAGATATACCAGTCCGGAACGCCGTGGTCGATCATGTCTTTTTTCCAGTCAGGCCAGTTCTTCTCCTTGCCGCCGGCAACCTTACCTTTACGAACTGCCTCCATTATCTTGAAGGACTCTGACTTATCAAGTCCCTTCTGGATCAGGTAGATCATGATATCGTCACGACAGCAGATACAGGTATCGATGGTTGCCTTGCCCTCCTGAATCAGGGTCTGGGCGTTACCGAGCCATACGTCGGTACCGTGTGAAAGACCTGAAATCCTTATAAGGTGGGACAGAGACTTGGGTTGCGCATCAATAACCATCTGCATGGCAAAGTCTGTACCAAATTCAGGAAGTCCAAGGCACCCCAGCTTGGTTCCGCCAATCTGCTCCGGCTCAATGCCAAGGGCAGTCGTATTCATGAAAAGACTCATTACCTTCTTGTCATCAAGAGGCACAGTCTTGGGATCCATTCCCGTGCAGTCCTGCAAAAACCTTATCATGGTAGGATCATCGTGTCCCAGAATATCGAGCTTTAACAGGTTGTGGTCGATGGAGTGATAGTCGTAATGTGTGGTGATCGTTGCAGTGGTCATATCATTGGCCGGATGCTGAACAGGACAGAAGGAGTTAATATCCTCTCCCACGGGAAGAACTATGATTCCGCCCGGGTGCTGACCTGTACCACGCCTTATGCCTGTACATCCCTGAACGATCCTGTTTATCTCACTCTTTCTCTTGCTTATGCCAAGGCCGTCATAGTACTTCTTAACAAAACCGTAGGCAGTCTTATCCGCAAGAGAAGCAATGGTTCCGGCTCTGAAGGTCTGGCCGTAACCAAAGATAACCTCTGTATATTTGTGAGCCTTTGACTGATACTCACCCGAGAAGTTAAGGTCGATATCAGGCTCTTTGTCTCCCTTGAATCCAAGGAAAGTCTCGAAAGGAATATCGAATCCGTCCTTGTTAAGCTTGGTGCCGCACTTAGGGCACATCTTGTCCGGCATGTCACAGCCGGAATTACCACCATAGGCCTTAACTTCCTCAGAGTCAAAATCCGAGTACTTACAGTTAGGGCACACATAGTGAGGACTTAAGGAGTTAACCTCCGTGATTCCCGAAGTAAACGCAACAAAAGAAGATCCTACGGATCCTCTGGAACCTACCAGGTATCCGTCCTCATTGGATTTCCAAACCAGCTTCTGGGCAATGATATACATAACCGCGAAACCGTTCTTAATGATTGAATTGAGCTCTCTCTCAAGTCTCTCCTGAACGATCTCCGGAAGATCGTCTCCGTAGATCTCATGGGCCTTGTCGTAGCAGATCTTTGTAAGGATCTCATCACTGTTCTCGATGACAGGCGCACACTTATCGGGACGAACAGGCGAAATGGAATCGCACATATCCAGGATCTTCCTGGTATTATCAATAACGATCTCTTTTGCCTTCTCACCGCCAAGATAGTCAAATTCCGCCATCATCTCATCGGTGGTCCTCAGGTAAAGAGGAGCCGGCTCCTCATCGTTCATACCCTTACCTGCCATGATGATGGTCCTGTATATCTCATCCTCAGGATTAAGGAAATGCGCATCACAGGTAGCCACAACGGGTTTGTTCCACTGTTCTCCCAGTCTTACGATCTCCTTATTTATCTCCCTGATATCGTCGTCACTGTTGATATCTTCATATCTCTCAGACTCAACCATGAAGTGGTTATTGCCCACAGGCTGGATCTCCAGATAGTCATAAAAGCTCACAAGCCTTGCGATCTCTTCAGGTGGTCTTCCCTCTACAACAGCGCCGTATAGTTCTCCGGCACAGCACGCACTGCCTATGATAAGTCCCTCTCTGTACTTGATCAGCTCGCTCTTTGGGATGAGCGGAAATCTCCTGAAATAATCAATGTGGGACTTGCTGACAAGTGTATAGAGGTTGACACGTCCCAGTGTGTTTTTCGCCAGGATAATGCAGTGATTTGGACGAAGATGCCTTATCATCTCAGGTGTGGGCTTACCGAGAATGTTGACCTGAGTCAGATCTTCAGCTCCCTGCTCCTTGAGCATTGGAACAAACTTGTTAAAAATAAGTGCAGTACACTCAGCATCATCTACAGCCCTGTGGTGATGCCCAAGTACAATGTTCAGGGTCTTGGCCACCGCATCCAGCGTATGCTTGGCCTGTAGCGGGAAGAAATACCTTGAGAGCCACAAAGTATCAACGGTAGTGTAATCCACATCGATACCCAGCTCCTCGCAGTTCTGATTTATAAAGCTTATGTCAAAAGACACATTGTGTCCTACCAGTACTGCTCCCTCGCAGAACTCTACGAACTTCGGGATGATAACTTCCCTGGTAGGCGCACCGATGACCATATCATCAGTGATAGAAGTAAGTTTCTCAATCCTGTAAGGGATTGGAACCTGAGGATTGATAAACTCCGAAAATCTGTCTACAATCTCTCCGTTTTTGATCTTAACGGCACCGATCTCTATGATCTTATTCTTAATGGGTGAAAAGCCCGTTGTCTCAATATCAAATACGACAAAGGTCGTATCATCAAGCTTCTGCCCCTTATCATTTACTACAATTTCCTTGAGGTCGTCTACAACGTAAGCCTCTACGCCCAGGATAAGTTTAAAGAAATCCTGTCTGTCGATAGGCGGCTCACCTGCCTCCTTGCGCCTTGACTTCTCGTCCTTGTAGAGGTCCTCCCAGACGTGGTTGGCATCAGTGAGTGACTGTACAACACCGTGGTCAGTTATGGCAATACCCGGCATTCCCCACTTGTAGGCCTGCTTCACAATGTCTTTTACCTCGGAGACTCCGTCCATATCACTCATCTTGGTATGACAGTGGAGCTCTACTCTCTTCTCGTCAGCGTTATCTACCCTCTTAACGGTAAAATCAGGTATCTTCTTGACTCCCACAACAGACTGGATAGAGAGCTCATGGTCAAATCTGTCAATGGCAGCTATTCCCTTGACCTTAACAAAAGCACCCATCTTGATGTTCTTGGTGATATCCGGAACATCTGCAGTATTAACAAACATCTTGACTGCAATGGTATCTGTAAAGTCCGTCACAGCAAAGATGAGAATAGTCTTGTCATTTCTGATGTCTCTTGAATCAAACTCGATGATCTTGCCGTGAATGGTCACTTCGCCCAGTTCTCCCATAAGGTCAGCCAGCTTCATGGCCTCATCGTCAAAGTCTCTTCCAAAGAGAACATCAGGATTATCTGATCTCTTGTAGCTTCCGCCAAAATCTCTTTTGCCAAAAGACTTCTGAGAGCCATCCTTAGGTGCAAATGAAGAAGCCTTGCCCTCTGTCTTGGCCGGTGCACTCGGCTGCTTGGTCTCAGCAGCTTTTGCAGCCTTCTCTGCTTCCTTTTCTGCTTCCTTCTCCTCCATAGCCTCGAGCTTTTTGGCCATTTTGGCTGATTCCTCGGAGTAATCGGGCGCTTTATCCTCTTTTTCAACTTCTACAAATTCCGGTGAAAGAACTACAGACAGTCCGCATCTCTCGTTGAATATCTTAGACAATACACGGATCAGGTCCGGGGCCTTCTTTTTGCCGACAACACTGTCCTCAAGTCGCATGATGACATTGTCATGATCAGGGTACAAAAAAGAAGCCGAGCGAAACAGACTATATTCCATGTGGTCATAGTCTTTTAGCTCGAGCTCTATGCTCTCTCTGTATATATCCAGGAGGTTCTCAGGCGTATACTGCGCCGAAAGGGAAAACTTCTCATATATCTTGATGGTGATATCCTGATCGGCAAAAAGCTGCTTCTTGATGCTGTTCTCAGTCTTGATGATATCCGCTTTATCAATGAGCTTGTTGCTGGCGATGTATATCCTGATAAAATCCTGTTTTCTGGTGGTTGAAACCTTTACAACTTCAGTCTGCCCCATGATGTCGCCGGTGTGTTCATCCAGCTTAAGGGCAGGAAATACTTCAAAAAAACTCTTCCCCATAAAAACCTTACCTAGGCCAATTGTCTAATTCCTCTTTAAGAGTAGCCAGCAATTGGTCTTCCTTAACCTTCTTAACTACTTCTCCGTTCTTGATAAGCAGGCCTTCTCCCACACCGCCTGCAATTCCGATGTCAGCCTCCTTGGCTTCTCCGGGCCCGTTTACCGCGCAGCCCATAACTGCAACCTTAATATCAAGATCATAGCTCTGAACCATGGTCTCAACCGCATTGGCAAGTCCGATGAGATCGATCTTGGTCCTTCCGCAGGTAGGACATGATACAACCTCAATTCCTCCGGTCCTCATTCCAAGAGTCTTAAGGATCATCTTGGCAGTCTTGATCTCCTCCACGGGATCTCCTGAGAGAGAAACTCGTATGGTATCGCCGATGCCCTTGTTGAGGATGATGCCAAGGCCGATTGAAGACTTGATGTTTCCGCCGTAAACCGTTCCGGCCTCTGTGATACCTACATGAAGAGGATATCTGCACTTTTCTGCAAGGAGCTCATGAGCCTCAACACAGAGCATTACGTTGGAGGATTTAATGCTGACAACTATGTTGTCATAGCCAAGATCCTCGATAATCCCGATCTTATCAAGGGCTGACTCTACAAGTCCCTGAGCTGTAACTCCGCCGTATTTCTCCACAAGATCTTTTTCCAAAGAGCCGCTGTTTACGCCGACTCTTATCGGAATATTTCTCTCCTTGGCACAGGATACTACTGAAGCGATCCTGTCCCTGCCACCTATATTACCGGGGTTGATCCTGATCTTGTCAGCACCGTTTTCCATGGCTGCAATAGCCATCTTATAATCAAAGTGAATATCGGCAACGATAGGAATATGGATCTGCTTTTTGATCTCGGAAAGAGCCTTGGCTGCCTCAAGTGTAGGCACAGTACTTCTTATGATCTCACATCCTGCTTCCTCGAGCCTCTTTATCTGAGCGACTGTCGCCTCAACGTCCTCTGTCCTTGTGTTGGTCATGGACTGGATGAGGATGGGATTACCTCCGCCAATAACTCTGTCGCCAATATGGATTACCTTTGTGTTATCTCTGTAGGCCATTGTTTCTCCTTTAAAATATCGAGGTAATACGGATTGCTCCACTTTGTTTTCGCAATCCTCGAGATAATTCGGAAATCGATTCGCTCATTCTTCGCGTATCTTTTTTCCTCATTATCTCCTTGCCATCAAATACCATTGCAATTTTGCATGCAAGCATGCAAATCGCATGGTGCTTGATGGCATTACCTCGTAAACTTTGTAATATCATTAAACAAAACAAATACCATGAGTGCCAGTAGCGCCACCATTCCGATCATGTGAACGAAGCCTTCCTTCTCAGGTGGTACAGGCTTACCTACAATAACCTCTATGAACTGGAACACAAGTCGTCCTCCGTCAAGAGCCGGAATAGGTAAAAGATTCATGACGCCCAGGTTCACCGACAGAAGAACCGTCAGTGAGAGCATCGTCAGGATGACAGCTGAAATACCGTAGGGCTTAACCTCCTCATAGGTATCATCCACCATCTTCACCATGCCCACAGGGCCTGAAACATCGTCCTTTGAGAGCTTACCCTTTACCAAAAGTGCAAGACTTCTGTAAGTCGTCTTAAAATAATAGCGCACCTCGTACCACGCATACTTAAGAGCCTGTGCTCCCTCGATCTTGCCGTACTCGCCGAGATAAATTCCCATGTAGTAACGGCCTTCCTCTGCGCTGTACTTGGGCTGGAGAGTTGTCTCATATCTCTGACCGTCTCTCTCATACACGATGTCCATGGGGCTGCCTTCCGCAAACTGAGAGATCAGGGTAACCTCTCCCGCCATGTACACCTTCTCGCCATCTACGCTGATTATCTTATCTCCCGGCTGCATTCCTGCTTCGGCAGCTGCAGATTCCTCAGTCATCTTGTCAATGACTGGGAAATTCCAGGCGGAAAAGCTCACCAGGATGACCGCCAGAATATAAGCAATTATAAAGTTTGCAAAGGGACCTGCGAAAAGAGTTGCTATCCTCCTCCACACAGGAGCATTCAGGAATGAATGTTCATCGTAACCCTCTTTTTCCTCTGCGACAGGATCCATTCCGTCAAAGACACAGGCTCCGCCGATTGGAAGGAGCTTTATGCTGTAGAGAGTCTCTCCCTTTTGTTTCTTCCAGATAGTCGGTCCCATACCGATAAAGAACTCGTTGACCCTGATACCGCCTGACTTGGCGATTATGAAGTGGCCGAATTCATGGGATGTGACCAGAACTCCGAATATGATAAAGAAAATTAAAATACTAACTAACATCAGATGCTGTACTTCTTTCCGAGGAACTCATAGGTCTCCTGCTCAGCTGCAAGAATTGCAGCAACATCAGGATTCTCCACCATCCTGTGGTGGCTCATGGCCTCCTCTATCATGCTGTAGATCTCAAGGTACCTGATATCGCCCTTTAAGAATCTCTTAACAGCCATTTCATTGGCCGCATTGAACACAGTGGGCATACTGCCGCCTATGCGTGCTGAATCGTAGGCAAGCTTAAGTCCTCTGAATGTGTCTGTATCAGGTTTTTCAAAGGTCAGTGAATAGAGCTCAAACAGATCAAGTCTCTTTTCATTCATGGGTCTTCTGTCAGGATAGAAAAGAGCATACTGGATAGGGAGCTTCATATCCGGAACTCCGAGCTGTGCAATAACTGCGCCATCCACATACTGAACAGCACTGTGCACGATACTCTGAGGATGAACAACAACCTGAATATCATCAAGTGATACTCCAAATAGCCACTTGGCTTCCATGACTTCAAGGCCCTTATTTACAAGAGATGACGAATCAATTGTAACCTTGGGACCCATATCCCAGTTGGGGTGTTTAAGGGCATCGGCAGCTGTCATATTTTCAAGCTCCGCTCTCTTTTTACCCCTGAAAGGACCGCCGCTGGCTGTCAAAAGTATCTTCTCGATCTTATCCTTCGGCTCACCGTTTAAAGACTGGAAAATAGCGCTGTGCTCCGAGTCCACGGGAAGGATCTGCACGTTCTTTTCCCTGGCAAGGGGCATTATTATGTGACCTGCGCAAACAAGAGTCTCCTTGTTGGCAAGGGCAATGTCTTTTCCGCATTCAATTGCTCTGATGGTGGGTCTGATACCGATCATTCCTACCACTGCTGTAAGTACTGTATCCGCCTCGGGGACCGATACTATATCAAGAAGTCCGTCCATTCCGGCCATAACCTTGATGCCGGTGTCTGAAATTCTGTCCTGAAGTTCTTTTGCCGCAGCTTCATCAAACATGCAGACATACTTTGGAGTAAATTCACGAACCTGTTTTTCTACCTCGGGAACACTTCTGTTGGCTGCAAGTCCTACAACCTCCAGCTCCGATCTGTTATTTCTGACAACGTCCAGCGTCTGTGTTCCAATGGATCCTGTTGATCCGAGTAAAACTATTTTTCTCATAATATCTTCCTTAAATCTGATTTAACCAAGTAACGGCAACATAACAGCTGCCAGAAAATAAATGCATGGGATGACAAATATAACACTGTCGAATCTGTCCATTATTCCGCCATGCCCCGGAATAAGAGTTCCGTAATCCTTGATATTGTGATCACGCTTTATACCTGATGCCAGAAGATCTCCAATCTGGGAGATGATACTTCCTGCAAAGCAGATGATCATAAGTCCCCACACCGTAGCAAAGTTATGTGTTTCATTCACATAAAGGATATAACCTATGATCCCGCCAACGATCACTGAACCCAGGATCCCGCCTATAGCACCTTCTATTGTCTTCTTAGGAGAAAGAACCGGTGCCATCTTGTGCTTGCCAAAAGCTCTTCCCGCGAAGTAAGCGCAGGTGTCGCAAACCCAGGCAATGAAAGGTATCCACGCAAAGTATACGCCCAGATGTCTTGTCCTTAACAGGTAGACAAAAGACATATTGACCGGCGCATAGATAAAGCTGAAAAAGCAGAATATTGCCTGATCAGCCTTATATTTGGGGAAGGTGACAACATAGCACACCATTATAAGGAAAAATGCAAACATGATGGAAAAGATATAGTACCTGTAGTCCTTAAACAGCATCATCTGTCCGTAATGGACCAGGATCGATGCGTATCCGCAGGCCTCCAGCATATTAATCCTGCTGCCGGATCCATGAACTCCAAGAGCTCTTGTCAGTTCAAAATATGCGATAAGTGATACTATCAAAAGTGCTGCCGAGAGTACGTACCCTCCCGGGATAAGTACTGCCGCCAGCACAATTCCAATTACAATTCCACTGATAACTCTAGTCTTCAAGATTCCTTCAGTCCTCCAAACTTACGGTTTCTGCCGGCGTAGGCTTCTACCGCCTTTTCAAGCTCAGCCTTGTTAAAATCAGGCCATGCTACAGGAGTAAAGTAGAACTCCGTATACGCACACTGCCAAAGCAGGTAATTGGATATCCTCTGCTCGTTGCAGGTTCTTATCAGAAGGTCCGGATCCGGAAGGAAGTTGGTATCCAGATTTTCAGCAATATCCTTCTCTGTTATATCCTCAGCTTTTAGCTCACCAGCCTCTACTCTCTTTGCAACCTTTCTGACAGCCCTTGTTATCTCGTCTCTGCTGCCGTAATTGATGGCAATGGTAAAGGTAAGTCCTGTGTTGCCTGCAGTTGTATCCTCAAGCTCTTTGATAGCCTTCTGGATATCCTCTGAAAGCAGAGAGCGCTCACCGATGACACGGCAGCGCACGTTGTTTTTCATGGACTTCTTTATACTGGTTTTAAGATAATTGCGAAGGATCGTCATGAGGGCAGAAACCTCTGCCTCAGGACGACTCCAATTTTCAGTAGAAAATGCATATACTGTCAGGTATTTGATCCCCATGTCCCTGGCGTCCACAAGGATGTCTTCAACAGCTTTTGCTCCCTGCATATGTCCATAGTTTCTGGGCATTCCCTTTGCCTTGGCCCATCTTCCGTTGCCATCAAGAATAATGGCTACATGTGCGGGAATATTATTTACATTATCCATTTATATCACCTGTTTGACGTTATACGGATTGCTCCGCTTCGCTCTCGCAATCCTGCGAATATTCGGAAATCGATCCGCTCATTCTTCGCGTATCTTTTTTCCTCATATTCGCTCGGGTCTTGAAGTCATCGCATGCTTAACATGCAAGCATGTACACATGCATGACTTAATCCCCTTATACCGTCATAATTTCTTTATTCTTCTCTTCAACAGCTGCATCAATATCCTTGATGAACTTGTCGGTTATCTTCTGAAGCTCCTCGTTAAGATCCTCGATCTCATCCTCTGAAACCTCGGTTCCCTTGAGCTTCTTAAGGGCATCGTTGCCGTCACGTCTTACGTTTCTGACTGCGACCTTAGCGTCCTCACCCTTCTTGCGGATATCCTTGGTGAGCTGTTTTCTGCGCTCCTCTGTGAGCTCAGGGAAAACAAGTCTGATCACTGCACCGTCATTGCTTGGTGTGATTCCAAGATCTGATGCCATGATAGCCTTCTCAATATCCTTGATAAGTGTCTTATCCCATGGCGCGATCTGAATGATCCTGGCCTCAGGAATAGATACGTTTCCAACCTGCTGAACAGGAGTAGGAGTTCCGTAGTAATCAACCTTGATCTTGTCGAGAACATGCGGATTAGCTCTTCCTGCTCTTATTGATGCAAGATCGTCTCTAAGAAAGTCAAATGACTTCTGCATTTTGTCATTAAAGCTTTTAAGTCTTTCGTTCATACCCTAAACCTCCCCTGGTTAATTTGTTGTAACGGTAGTTCCGTTAAATTCGCCCTTTGATGCCTTAACAATGCTGTCCTCTTCCTGGAGAGCGAAGACTCTCATAGGCATATGGTTATCTCTTGCAAGAATTGATGCTGTCATGTCTACAACCTGAAGGTTCTGCTCAATGACCTCATCGATCGAGATAGTGTCATATCTCTTTGCGTCAGGGTTCTTGGCAGGATCTGAATCATATACTCCGTCAATAGCCTTGGCAAGAAGGATATAATCCGCCTCAACCTCTATGGCTCTCAAAACAACACCTGTATCAGTTGAGAAGTATGGATGTCCTGTACCGCCTGCAAAGAATACAACCATGTTCCTTGCAAAGTATTTGTTGGCTCTGTCCTTGGAAAAGAGCTTTGTAAATGATCCGCACTCAAAAGGAGTAAGTATATTGGTCATCATGCCTACACTTCTGAAGATCTCAGACACATAGATGCAGTTCATGATAGTGGCAAGCATTCCGATCTGATCAGCCTTGGTGCGATCAATATTCTCGCTGCTGCGTCCTCTCCAGAAATTACCACCGCCAATAACGATACCAACCTGTGTGCCGTTATCTACAAGCTGCTTGACCTGAAGTGCAACCTTTCTGACAGTCTCTTCATCAAAGCCTGTCTTCTTTTCACCTGCAAGTGCCTCACCACTGAGCTTTAATAAAATTCTCATCTATTCGTTACCTCAAAAATATTATTTATTCTTAAGTCCCTCGAAGAACTCTGAAGGATTAACATCAGCATAAGCCTGTGAGCACATACCCTCGATAACAGCACCATTGTTGATCTGTACTGACTGAGACTTGATATTGCCCATTACGATAGCTGTTGTATCAAGAACTACAGGACCGTGAACATCGATATCACCCTTAACAGCACCGGCAATAACTGCGCTTGAACCATAGATGTTACCAACGATAACTGTGCTCTGTCCAACCTTAACGCTGCCCTTGCTCTTGATCTCTCCGGTGATCCTTGCAGACTCTGCATAGATCTCAGCTGCATCTGAATCTCCGTTGATCTCACCTGTGATGTTGAGCTTACCAAGACACTTGATATTACCTGTGATCTTACCAATGAGCTCAAGTGAACCTGTTGTGGCGATATCGCCCTTGACGATCATACCTTCGGTAATGCTGGCAACTTCATCTGTAGGTGTCTGCTGTTCGAAATCCATAGTTTCAATTCCCCCATTTCTTGTTATCATTTCTGTTTCTGCATTTCTATCTGCCACATACTTGTCGATATGTGTAGGATTGATAGCCTCAAGAGCGTTCTTGGGCTCTTCGACCTTTATCTCCTCCTGAGTCTGCTCCTCAATCTTCTCCTCGAGCTCACGAACTTCGTCTACAACCTCTTCTGTCGCTTCAGTGATCTCTTCCTTTATCTCTTCTTTGGCCTCTTCGACTTCCTCAAGAGTCTCCTCGGCTTCCTCGATAGCCTCTACAGTCTCTTCTACGGTTTCTTCCTTCTTGTCCTCAACTGCCTCATCAAGCTTGATGTCATCAAGACGATTGAGCATGCTGTCAAGGTCTACAGGCTTCGGTGCTTCTACAGGCGCCTTGTCTGCGCCAAGGTCCCCAGCCTCCGGCTTGTCCTCAGGCATAAGTGTATTAACAGCCTGTGAGAGGTCGCTTTTCAGCTCAGAAAAAAATCCCATCTAGATATCCTCCATTCAATCTTTTTTCGTTTAGTTGATATGTTGAACCGGTAACGTGTCCTCGGTTATCGGTACTATCACTGTGTCTTCCATGTCCTGGATCGCTTCGATGATCTCAGGTAAAGCCTCTACCGTGCTCTTCTTGTCAGCAGCATCGTGCATAAGTACTACACAATGCTTGAATCTGGGCACGTTATTGACTATGTTGGCGTAAATTGTGTCCTTGTTGGCACCGGCTCTGTCATCTCCCGCTGAGACATTCCAGTCAAAGAATGTCACATCGGACTCCTCCAGATAGCTTGTCAGCTCATGCATATCCACCTTGCTGACGGTGTTGGAGCTCCCTCCCGGGAAACGGTAAAACTTGGCCCACACGCCTGTTGTCTCGTATAAAAAAATTCTCAGTTTATCCGTATCTTCCTTGAAAGAATCAAGAGAAGCATATAATTCGCTATACTTGTGACTGTACGAGTGCATCCCAAGAGTATGCCCATCATTAACTATTCTCTTGTAAAGATCTGTATACTTGGCATTCGGTTTGCCACAGACAAAGAATGTCGCCTTGACATTGTACTGCTTAAGAATGTCCAGGATATCATCTGTGTACGTACTCGGTCCGTCGTCGAAGGTCAGGTAAACGTATCTGGTACCTTCTATATCCTCAGGATTCTGGGCGCCACTTACATCCACCGTGGCGTAATCCACATCCATTTCTTCTGAACCCGTCTTAGCAATGTCCGGATCTTTTTCATCAGGTAGAGCCTCTGAAGCCAGAATATCCCTCTCGCTGCCGAACTGCTCTCTGTACCAGTCAAGATCGGCCTTTGTTTTCTCATAATCAGAATGAAGTCTGTCATATCTGACGGCAAGAATAACACAGATACAAGTGGGAATAAGGCATGCAGCTGCCACTGTAGTAACGATGAGTCTGCGCAAATATCGGATTCGCTTACTGTACTGCTTAGACTCCATTATTCCATCTCTTTCTTATAGTTATGTAACCAAGGTATAGTATAGCATAGAATACCGAACACAAAAAGGTGTTTTTCGTTTACATAACACCTGTGATTTCATCGGCTATAACGCCTGCTACGTATAGCTTGTATTCGTATCTGCTGTCCATGACAGGCACAAAAATATGCCTGCTCAAGGTACCTTCTTTATGTGCTATCGCAAAAAACACTTCTCCCGGAACAGAGTCGTTGTTGGCAGGATCCACGTTTCCCATGGTCCCCGTAACTCCGACTGCTATATCCGCGCCGTAAGCTCTTTTGGCTGCAAGCGCCATCTCTCGGGCTGTCTCCTCAGAGTATACTCCGAACTTCCCGATCACCTCCGCAGGCACATTCTGCATTATCTTGGCCTCATTTGAGTAGGTGATAAAAGCTCCCATCAGCACTGCGGATGCACCTTCGGTGTCTGTCAAAAGAGATGCCACAAGCCCCGAAGTACAGCTCTCCATCGTGGTTATTGTCAGTTTTTTCTCTATCAGTGTCTTCGTGATAAAACGGAATTTCTCCCGTACATTCTTTTCAAGCTCAGTCATATCACATACCCATTGCCGCAAAGACAAATCTCAATACAAAGGCCACAAACCAGGCAATAGCGCTCTGCCAAAGGACCAGAGCCAGTGCGTATTTGCCGCCAAGCTCTCTCTTGATAGCCGCGACGGCAGCAACACAAGGTGTATAGAGCAGTGAAAATACCAAAAGAGTAGAAGCAGTTACGGTGTTCAAAGCGTTCTCCACCCCTCCGTCAAAGAGGATGTTCATGGTGGAAACAACGCTCTCCTTGGCAATAAATCCTGTAATAAGCGATGTCACAACTCTCCAGTCTCCGAGACCGAGCGGCACAAACAAAGGTACAAGTACACTCGAGAGTGCAGCCATCATGCTGGTCGATGAATCCTCCACCATGTTAAAGCGAAGGTCAAAACTCTGCAAAAACCACACACAGATGGTTGCGATAAGGATAACGCTGAAGGCCCTTGTAAAGAAGTCTTTTGCCTTATCCCAAAGAAGTCTCATGACGTTCTTTGCTCCGGGCATTCTGTAATTGGGCAGCTCCATAACAAAAGGAACAGCCTCGCCTCTGAAGATCGTATTCTTATAGGCCAGAGATGCCAGGATCCCGACTGCTATTCCGAGAATATAGAGCAGCACCATAACAAGTGCTCCCTTATGCGGGAAAAAGGCAGCAACGAAGAATGCATAGATAGGCACCTTGGCTGAGCAGCTCATAAAGGGCGTAAGAAGGATGGTCATCCTCCTGTCTCTTCTGGAGGGCAGAGTCCTTGTGGCCATAACAGCCGGCACAGTACATCCAAAGCCGATAAGAAGAGGTACTATACTTCTTCCGGACAGTCCGATACGCCTAAGGAGCTTGTCCATAAAAAAGGCTACTCTTGCTATATATCCGCTGTCCTCCATAAGTGAAAGGAAGAAGAAAAGCGTCACAACGATAGGCATGAAACTAAGGACGCTTCCAACGCCGTCAAATATGCCGTCGAGCACCAGTCCCTGTATCGTAGCATTTACATGCGCCGCGCTCATACCGGCCTCTGCAAGTCCCTTTAAGTAGTCCACACCCATTTCCATTAGATCCTGCAAAAATGCGCCGATGACATTAAAGGTCAGATGACACACCAGAAGCATTATCAGTATGAAACAGGGAATTGCCGTCCACTTACCGGTAAGTATCTTATCTATCTTCTCCGAGCGTATCCTCTCTTTGCTCTCCATGGGCTTGACCACAGTCTGCTCACAGACACGCTCAATAAAGTCATATCTCATATCAGCGATGGCAGAGCTTCTGTCCATTCCGCTCTCCTCTTCCATCTGCCTGATGATATGCCTGATCATTTCTTTTTCATTCTCATCCAGAGAGAGCTTCTCCCTGACGATATCATCGCCTTCTATGACCTTGGTGGTCGCAAATCTCAAGGGAAGTCCTGCCTTTTCAGCGTGATCCTCAAGGATAGCCTCCACTGCATGGATCGCTCTGTGGATCGCTCCACCGTGGTCAGTCTTGGAGCAGAAGTCCTGTTCAACAGGCTTCTCCTGATACTGCGCAAGATGTATCGCATGGCGGACAAGCTCTGCAACACCCTCGTTCTTGGATGCGGAGATCGGAACTACCGGCACACCAAGAAGCGACTCCATTTTGTTGATATCAACAGAGCCGTTATTGCCTTTCACCTCATCCATCATGTTAAGAGCAACTACCATGGGAACTCCCATCTCAAGAAGCTGCATGGTCAGATACATGTTTCTCTCGATGTTCATGGCATCCACGATATTGATGATGGCCTTGGGTTTTTCTTCTATTACGAAATTTCTGGATACGATCTCCTCAGCGCTGTAAGGGGACATAGAATATATTCCGGGAAGATCAGTGACAAGTGTATTAGGGAAATCCCTTATAGGTCCGTCCTTGCGGTCCACCGTAACCCCGGGGAAATTTCCCACGTGCTGGTTGGCACCTGTCAGCTGGTTGAAAAGAGTGGTCTTTCCGCAGTTCTGATTACCTACAAGAGCAAAGGTCAGAAGTGTTCCCTCCGGAAGCTTCTGCGCATCGCCCTCTACATGGTACTTTCCATCCTCACCAAGTCCCGGATGTTCTGAGCTTACAATCTCTTTTATCCTCTCATGCTTGTTGGTGCGCTCTTTTATCGGTTCTATCTCGATCTTCTCGGCATCAGCAAGCCTAAGCGTAAGCTCATAGCCATGTATCTGCAGTTCTACAGGGTCGCCTAAAGGCGCATACTTAATAACAGTCACTTCTGTACCGGGAATAACTCCCATGTCCAGAAAGTGCTGTCTGAGTGCGCCCTCACCGCCAACGGTCTTAATGACCGCTGACTGACCAATCTTCAGTTCTTTTAGATTCATTATTAATCCATCTCCTTCAGAAGTCTGTCAGCAGCCACAAGCCTTACACAAACTGTAAAGATCTCCATGGCAAGCTTAAGATCTGGCAAGCTTGGAAGTGTCGGAGCAATACGGATGTTGGAATCGTGAGGATCCTTGTGATATGGATAAGTAGCACCGGCTCCCGTCATTGTAACGCCGGCCTTCTTGGCCCTGTCAACAATGGCCCTTGCACATCCCTCAGGTGCGTCAAAGCTGATGAAGTATCCACCCTTGGGCCTTGTCCACTCACCCACTCCGCATGGAGTAAGCTCTCTGTCCAATATCTCCAAAACAGCCTCAAACTTAGGTCTGATGATGGCTGCATGCTTCCTCATATGCTCCTTGAGATTGTTGATATCTCCGTTAAAGAATCTGACGTGTCTAAGCTGATTAACCTTATCATGTCCGATGGTCTGGTAATTGAGCTGAGCCTTGATCTCCTCCAGGTTGTTGAGGGATGTGGCAATGGCTGCAATTCCGCTGCCCGGGAATGTGATCTTTGATGTAGATGAGAACTTGTAGACCATATCCGGGCTTCCGGCTCTCTTACACTCCTCTAAGATCTCAATAAGGTAATCCTGATTATCATCGTAAAGATGGTGAACTCCGTATGCATTGTCCCAGAAAATCCTGAAATCCCTTGCTGCGGGACGAAGGCGTGCAAAACGTCTTACCGTTTCATCTGAGTATGAATATCCCTGAGGATTTGAATACTTGGGTGTGCACCAGATACCCTTTATGGACTCATCGTTAGCGACAAGTCTCTCCACCTCATCCATATCGGGGCCTGTAGGTGTCATCTTTACAGGTATCATCTCAATCCCGAAGTACTCTGTTATCGCAAAATGTCTGTCATATCCCGGTACAGGGCAAAGGAACTTAACCTTGTCGAGCTTGCACCATGGAGTGTTGCCCATTACGCCGTGGGTATAGGCTCTTGATACGGTATCATACATTACGTTAAGCGAAGAGTTACCATATATGATGATATTCTCAGGCTTATTCTCCATCATGGCACCGATAAGTACCTTGGCCTCATGAATACCATCCAGAACACCGTAGTTACGGCAATCTGTTCCGTCCTCACATGAGAGATCCGCCTCTGAATTGAGCGCATCCATCATACCCATTGAAAGATCCAGCTGCTCTCTGCATGGCTTACCCCTTGCCATATTCAGGGACAGCTCCATCTCCTGATACTTCTTATACTCGGCCTTGAGCTTGACAATTTCCTGCTCCAGTTCCTGTTTGTTCATCTCAACATACTTTTTTGTACTGCCTTGAACCTGGGACATCTCTTTCTCCTCTCAAATTCACCACGTTAAATCACTAATATCTTCATAAAAATATACCTCAGACTGTTAAAAACTTCAAGGTATACAATTATACAAAAATTCATTTGTTTTATTCCTTAACAAGAAGGCACACTACCTCCGCTCCTCTTGTAAAGGGGAACATGTCCACAGGAACAGCTCTTTTAACCTTGTATCCGCCTTTGGTTATGAGTTTCAGATCATTAGCCAGAGAGTCGGGACTGCATGATATATACACAACCTTCTTTGGAGAAAGAGCTATCAGAGACCTGATAAACTCAGGCGTAGAGCCGGATCTTGGCGGATCCATGAAAACAAGGTCAGCCTTATCGCCCGATTCAGCCATCTGCTGCATGAATACAGTGGCATCATTCTGATAAAAGGTGATATTTTTAACCTCATTGATCTTGGCATTGAGGATTGCATCCTTCACCGCATCCTTATTGAGCTCGACGCTAATGACCTCTTTGACATGTGGACTTGCGATAAGTCCGATGGTTCCGACACCACTGTAGCAGTCCATTGCCACCTCATTGCCGGTTAGGTCCGCCATCTCAATGGCAGTCTTATAAAGTACCTCCTGCTGAACAGGATTTACCTGGTAAAAAGACTTGGGTGATATCTTAAACTTCATACCGCAGCAGATGTCATAGATAAATCCGGGACCATAGATAGCCTTCTCCTTATCTCCGAGGATCATGCTGGTCTGCTTGTCGTTGATATTAAGGACAATTGTGGTGATCTCAGGATGCTCTTTTTTCAGTGCCTTCACAAAATTGTTCTTGGATGGGAAAACAGGTGAAACCGTGACCAGTACGACCATGATCTCTCCCGTATTCTTACCGATCCTGATGAGTACATGTCTAAGGAGTCCGTATCCGTTGTCCTCGTCATAAGTCTTTATCTTGAAAGACTTAAGCATTCCTCTTATGGTCGCAATAATAGCATCAGCCTTCTTATCCTCCAAAAGACAGTTCTCAACAGGAACCACCTCATGGCTGCCCTCTCTGTAAATCCCTGTGACGGGATTGCCCTTTTTGTCATGATCAAAGACAGCATGGACCTTGCATCTGTAATGCTCCGGGCTATCCATGCCTATGAATGACTCAACCTTGCAATACGGCTTTAAGAGCTCCGCTACGTGAGCATGTTTTTTGCGCAGCTGTGTTTCATAAGGAGTGTCTATCATCTGACAGGCACCACACTTTTTAAACACGGGACAGCGGCTCTTTGACCTGTCCATCTTCTTATCTGATGCGTCCTCCGCCGGCTTTCTGTATGCGGGTTTTCTTCCTACATTCTTTTTCTCTGCCATAAAATCTCCTATACATAAAACAAGCAGGAGATATCCATCCCCTGCTCTATCTCAAAGTTACTCGTTTTCATCAGTACTGTCTAACTTGTTCTCGAACTTAAGCTCCGGCATTTCAAGTCCTGTGCTCTCATCCTTAACCGCTTCGCTCCTCCTACGGATGCGCTCGGTATTCTTAATCTCACCGTAGTCCTTGTACTTGATACCCTCAATTCCCTGAGAAAGCTCTTTGGCTCTGACAAGGTCACCCTTATTGATCTTGAATGTGCAGACAATCTTGCTGCCGCTCCTGTCGAAGAGTTTCTGAAGGATTGATTTGTCCTGCCACTCTATGAAATAAGATATACGATGTGCAAGAAATCTCTCCTCAAGCTGTTTCTTGCTCTCAATACTGTAGACCCTGCAGAAGGGAACCTCGTTATTAAAGACCTGATTGTTCTGAATAATTGAAGACATATAAACCTCACTTTATTTTCTAACTAATTTTAGATTATAACCCACAAGGCGTGTTCTTTCAAGAAATCCCATAAGATTATGCTATACTATTTTTATCAAATAACACGGAGAAAATCTTATGTTCACCTTTGAAAAAGCAATTCCCGAAAGCACAGGCATTTCATCTGAAGCAATAAAAAATGTCCTGATCACTCTTGATAAAAAGAATGTTCCCATGCACTCTCTGCTCATCATGAGAGACGATAAGCTCATATTTGAGAAATACTACGCTCCTTATACAGCCACTACCCTTCACAGGCTCTTTTCCGTAAGTAAGAGCATAACTGCCATGGCGATCGCCTTATTGCAGGAAGAGGGCAAGCTCTCCTTTGACGAATCCATAACTGCATACTTTCCCGAGTACACTGACGAAAGCACACATCCGTGGATCAGAATGACCACCATAAGAAATATGCTGCAGATGAGGACCTGCCACGCTTCTACCACCTACAAGGTCGACATGAAGTCCGACTGGGTTGAGAGCTTTTTTAAGGTTGCTCCGACACATAAACCGGGGACTGTCTTTCACTATGACACCTCCGCAGCCCACACTCTGTGCGCTCTTGCGGAGAAGCTCTCAGGAATGCCCATGCTTGATTACCTGAAGGCCAAGGCCTTTGATCACCTGGATTTCAGCCGTGATTCATATATGGTAAAAGACCCTTTTGGAGTCTCTATGGGCGGAAGCGGCCTGATGGCAACTCCCATGGATCTTATGAAGATCCTGTATCTGCTTCATAAAGGCGGAACTGTTAAATGCAGTGACGGACAGGTGAGATCTCTTTTGCCAAAAGAGTTTGTTAAGGAAACCACATCCAACATCAGCGACACTCTCCCCACATCTCCTCTTCCCAGCGAGGCACAGGGCTACGGAATGCAGATCTGGCAGAATGAAAAGGGCGGCTTTGTCCTCTACGGCATGGGCGGACAGCTGGGCATAAGTCTTCCTTCCGAGAACATGCTTATCGTAACCACTGCCGATACCCAGGGAATGGCAGGCGGCAATCAGGTGATCTACGATGCCCTGTACGACAATCTGCTTAAACCGGCAGCTCCGTCTTCTGATGGTAAAAGAGCTTACGAAGACCTGCTCGCCTTCGGAGAAACTCTAAGGATCGCCCCTCCAAGGCTTCCGGAGAATTACGGATACACCCCGGTCAGCCCTGATCACAGCATATCAGGCCTAGCTGTAAGCCGCACCTATGAGCTCTCAGACAATCCTCAGGGCTTTGAAAGCCTTAAGATTGACATTGCTCCAGGCGCCAACTCATCCCTGACCTTTAAATACAGGGACAAAAATAAAGCATCCTCACTTCCTGAGAATGCTTTAAAACTAAGCTTTGCAATCGGCGATATGGCAGAAGGGATCTTCCCTGTTTATAACTGCCCCTACACCGCAGGTGGCGTATGGCTTAGAGAGAACGTCCTCTACATAAGATTCCATCTCATCGGCGAGTCCGTAGGATCAGTACGCTTCGAGCTGTACTTCGGCGGCGACGATCTGACCGTCTTCATGAAGAAAGTTGAAGAGACCTACTTTAAGGAATTTGACGGTCATCTTTACGGCCACTGATCTGCTATTTTTAGCCCTGTTCAGAATCCCATATACACGCCAGGGATATCGTCCTCGGTAAGATGGATATTGTTGCTGCCTGAGTCGTTTTCGGCAGTTTCCATTTTTACTACGTTTACATATCCGTCGTTGATCATGTCCACCATGTAAGGAACAATATTGGGATCAAACTGGGTTCCTGACCCCTGCTGGATCTCCTCAATGATCTCATCTTTGTTGAGATGCCTTCTGTAAACCCTGTTGCTGGACATGGCATCATAAGCATCGGCAACTCCTACTATCCTTGCATAAAGAGGGATATTTTCACCCGCAAGTCCTTCCGGATAACCCGTTCCGTCATATCTCTCATGATGATAAAGAGCTATCTCTCTGATACCGCGAAGAGACGTCATTTGCTTAAGCATCTTTCCGCCGGCCACCGTGTGGTCCTGGATCTGTTTTCGCTCTTCGTCCGACAGCTTCCCGGGCTTGTTAAGTACAGCATCGGGAACGCTGATCTTACCTGCATCATGAAGAAGTCCTGCATAATATATGTTCTGCACCTCATCCTCCGACAGGCGCATCCTCTTTGCAATCTCTGCAGCATACATGGCAACACGTCTTGAGTGGCCCCTGGTGTAAGGGTCTTTTGCATCGATGAAACTGATGAATGTATTCATCGACTGAAGTATGATCCTCACATCGTTTTTCTGTTTCTCGCGATAGTTTTTCAGGTTAAACTTCGATACGAAGAATCCCATAAACAGTGCAGCCCAGATAACAAATCCAACATAGATTATCCTGGTAAACACATTCCCGGCATTTCCCGTTCTATAGCCTCTTAAGGTTATCTTTTCAGGGAAAAAAGAATCCCTGGTATTAAGCACAACTCCAAACTCCAGATCATTGTCGTTTGTAAATGAAAGATTGTAGAACTCAGGAGTAAAAATAAGTTTATCCCCATCAATATGCGTTTCAACGCCCCAGTGATTTGATATCTCTGTGTCTTTTGGCACATCAATGGTAGCTTTCCAGTTGCTTATTCCCTTTTTTTCATTGTTCTTGACCACAAAATCATACTGAGCATAGTAGCGGTTTTTGGTGTTTCCTTCGCCTGATCTGGACACAGTTGCATAGACACCATCTGAGAGCTTTGCTCCGGTAAGGCTCAGGTCAATGGTGTACTCAGAAGACACATTATTATCCGCACATACCTTGTTTACAAAAAGGGCAGTAAACAGGACGACGAATGCCGTTAAGAATATCAGCAATGTTTCCGTAGTCTTGTCCAGTTTCATAGACACCTCGCAATATTCTGCATATTAAATTATACAAAAAAGCGCCATTCCTTTAAACAAGAATGACGCTTTTTAATACTTTTTTAATTATTATTTAGATTATCTCTGGATACGTCCTGATCCGTCTCCACCTGCAAGCTTGTTAACCTCATCAACTGTAACAAGGTTGAAGTCTCCCTCGATGGAGTGCTTAAGAGCTGAAGCAGCAACTGCAAATTCGATTGTCTCCTGAGGTCCGAAGCCGTTTACGCAGCTGTAGATAAGTCCGCCGCCGAATGAATCTCCGCCACCTACACGGTCAACAATGTGAAGTGCGTACTTCTTGGAGAAGTAAGCCTCTCCGTCAGTGTAGAGCATTGCGCTCCAGTTGTTGTCATTAGCTGAGATAGACTCACGAAGTGTGATAGCAACCTTCTTGAAGCCGAATCTCTCTGTGAGCTTCTGTGCAACCTCGATATAGCCCTCTCTGTTGAGCTTACCTGTTGTAACATCTGTTGAAGAAGCTGCGATACCGAATACATCGTTAGCATCCTCTTCGTTAGCAATACATACATCAACGTACTGGCAGAGCTCGCCCATAACCTTGCCTGCCTTCTCCTTGCTCCAGAGCTTTCCTCTGTAGTTAAGATCACAGGATACTGTAAGTCCATGCTCTTTAGCCTTCTTACAAGCCTCAAGTGTGATAGCTGCAAGAGAGTCGCTTACGGCAGGAGTGATACCTGTGAAGTGGAACCACTCTGCTCCGTCGAAGATCTCATCCCAGTTAAAGTCTGCAGGAACAGCCTCAGCGATTGCTGAATGTGCTCTGTCGTAGATGCACTTTGAGCCTCTCTGAGAAGCACCCTTCTCGTTGAAGTAGATACCAACTCTGTCGCCACCTCTTGTGATCTTGGATGTATCAACACCATACTTTCTAAGAGAGTTAACAGCTGCCTGTCCAATCTCGTGCTTAGGAAGCTTTGTAACATAAACTGAATCAAGTCCGTAGTTAGCAAGAGAAACGGATACGTTTGCCTCTCCACCGCCAAATGTAGCCTCAAGATGATCTACCTGAACAAATCTCAAATAATTATCAGGCTGCAGACGCAGCATGATCTCACCAAATGTAACAACTTTCTTTGCCATTATATTATCCTCCGATATTTTAATTAGTTAAGTCCAAGGTGAACTGCAAATCCGCCGAAGTCATCAGCAAGATATGCAACCTTAAGATGGTTATCAGCGTCATATGAGAAAGATGTCTCATCAAACTTAACGCCCTGTCTTCCAAGGTGGTAAACAGCTCTGTCGATGTTGTTGCATCCGATAGCGATGTGTCCGCATGTTCCACGGCCCTTCGACTTCATAACCTCTACTGCTGAGCCGGCAAATACAGAAGAATTGCCAACCTTCTTGGTAAGACCAAAGAGTGTATCGAACTTATCTGCAACAGCCTCAGCTGCCTCAGCGCTATCCTGATTGATGCCGATGTGCTTAAGCTTAAAGCCAAGCATTGCATTTACAGCATCTCTTGTCATTGCCTCGATCTCATCGAACTTGCCGGCTGAGATAAGGTCTTTTTTAACCATCCAGCTTCCGCCGCAGCAGAATACCTTGTTAAAGCTGAGGTAATCATTTAAGTTGTTCTTATTAACGCCACCTGTAGGCATGAAGTGCATCTTGGTATAAGGTGCTGCCATAGCTTTGATCTTGGCAATTCCGCCATTCTGCTCAGCAGGGAAGAATTTTACGCAGTCAAGACCAAGCTCGATAGCCTGCTCAACCTCACCGGGTGTTGCTGTTCCGGGAACAACAGGTACTCCGATTGACTGAATATACTCAACGTTTGCTCTGTTAAAGCCGGGGCTTACAATAAACTTAGCGCCTGCAGCCTTAGCTCTGTCAGCCTGCTCTGCATTGAGTACTGTACCTGCACCAACGATCATCTCAGGGAACTTGGTGGAAATGATCCTGATCGCTTCCTCTGCAGCTGCTGTACGGAATGTAACCTCTGCAGCGGGAAGTCCTCCGTTAATAAGTGCCTGGGCAAGTGGCTCTGCATCCTTAGCATCGTCAATTGCGATTACCGGAACAATACCGATCTTATAAAGTTCTTCACAAATCTTATCCATTTCTATTTCCTTTCTTACTATACATTTATTTGACTAACATGAATTGCTTCATTGCTTCGCAATTCTCGCAATTCTACACCAATTCAGAAATCGACAGGCTCAATCCTTTCGCCTGTCTTTTTTCTTCATTGGTGTTTGCACCTCAAAGTCATATTTGCAATTCTGTGCAAGCACAATTGCAATATGACCTTGATCTGCCATTAGTCAAATTATTGTGCTGTGCTCTCATCGATATCTGTGAACTTGGAAGGATCAAGGTTTCCGGGATCCTGTCCGATGTATGCTGAGATACCGCCATCAATGTAAACAACCTGTCCGTTGATGAAATCTGAAGCAGGTGAAGCAAGGAATACAGCAAGTCCCATAAGATCTTCTGTCTTGCCCCATCTCTGAGCAGGTGTCTTTGAACGGATGAATCTGTCAAATGGATGCATTGATCCATCAGGCTGTTTCTCACGAAGAGGTGCTGTCTGAGGAGTTGCAATGTAACCAGGTCCAATAGCGTTACACTGGATATTGAACTGACCATACTCTGAGCAGATGTTTCTTGTGAGCATCTTAAGTCCGCCCTTAGCTGCTGCATAAGCAGATACTGTCTCACGACCAAACTCTGACATCATTGAGCAAGCGTTGATGATCTTTCCGCTTCCTTTCTTGATCATAGCTGGAAGTACAGCCTTTGAGCAGATGAAAGGACCTGTAAGGTCAACATCGATAACCTGCTGCCACTGATCTACTGTCATATCTATCATAGGAATTCTCTTGATGATGCCTGCATTGTTAACAAGAATATCAATTGTTCCTACATTCTTTTCAACTTCAGCAACGAAGTTCTGAACCTGATCTTCTTTTGTTACGTCACAAACAGCTCCGAAAGCATCGATACCAAGCTTTTTGTACTCAGCCATTCCCTTGTCAACAAGTTCCTGATTGATATCGTTGAATACTACTCTTGCTCCGCTCTCTGCAAAAGCTACTGCATAAGCAAGTCCAAGTCCATAAGAAGCACCTGTAACCCAGGCAATCTTACCTTCAAGTGAAAAGTTCTTTAAAAAATCCTGCATTTTAATACCCTCCTATTATTAAGCTATTGTTAATTATTTACGTTCAATTTTGTATCGCAGCCATCTAAAGATATAACCGGAAAACTCTCAAATTTACATCAATGATGTCATCTCACAATCATCCATGTCATCGAAGTCCTGATTCTCTCCGACCATTCCCCAGATGAATGTGTATGCCTGTGTTCCACATCCTGAATGGATTGACCAGCTAGGGCTGATAACAGCCTGCTCGTTTCTCATAACAATGTGTCTTGTCTCTGTAGGCTCTCCCATGAAATGCATAACAAGTGCATCCTCAGGAATATCGAAATAAAGATATACTTCCATACGTCTGTCATGTGTATGACATGGCATTGTATTCCATACACTTCCAGGCTTAAGCTCAGTCATACCCATTTCAAGCTGACATGTCTCAACCTGTCCGGGAAGAATATACTTGTTGATAACTCTGTGGTTGGCCTGCTCAAGAGATCCAAGCTCTTTCTTATTCTCATCCTTGATGATAACAACGTCTTCAGAAGGTGTTCCTTCTCTTTTAATAAGAACTGTTGGATATGTCTTATGTGCAGGTGCGCTGTTGATATAAAACTTAGCAGGCTTGCTTGCATCGCAGCTTGCAAAAGAAACATCTTTTGCTCCCATTCCAATATACATGCCCTGCTTGTAATCTACATCATACTTTTTACCATCGATGGTGATAACACCTGCTCCACCGATATTGATTACGCCCATTTCACGTCTCTGTAAAAAATACTCTGCTCTAAGCTCATCTCCTGCTGTAAGCTTAAGTTCCTCTTTTACAGGAACAGCTGAACCAGTAATGATTCTGTCAATGTGGCTATAAACGAGCTTAATCACATCAGGCTGAAAAAGGTCATCGATGAGGTACTCTTCTCTTAATCTCTGAGTATCGTAATGCTTCTCATCTCTAGGTGAACTAGCTGTTCTAAGTTCCATACTTGCCTCCGTTCTTGAATTACTATTTTATATGGGTACACTTCCCATTCATTCACGCAATATCATGATACGGTATAACTTATTCTTTGTCAGTTCATTTTTAAACAAAAAAGTTGCAAATCTTGACCTGATGTAAGAGCTTTCATATTTCTTACATTTTATCACATTTTGTCCTTATCCACATTGCAAAAATTGCTGTGTTTTTCAATAAAAAACGCGTAGCATTTTCCTATTAAATCAAATAAAAAAGCAACGCGGTTAAGCGTTGCCTTTAGTCTTTTTATGAGTAGGACTGTAAGCCGGGTTATGTCGTGAATGATCATCTATCTAGGACTGCCGTCACCGACAGCCTCAAGCGACCCACCTGAAAGCGAACCGGGCCGGCTCATTGCTTTCTTTTCGGTCTTGCTTCGAATGGGGTTTACATGGCTACTGATGTTACCACCAGCACGGTAGTCTCTTACACTGCCTTTCCACCCTTACGCTTCTAAGGCGATTCGGCGGTCACTCGGAAAGCACGCTTTCCTCGTTACGCGGCATTCGCCGCATGCCCAGACTGCAATAAGCCAATTTTCATGCAAGCATGAAATTGTCTATTTCAGCCTGGTCGCCCGCCTCATTTGAAACGCGGTATATCTCTGTTGCACTATCCTGGGAGTCACCTCCACCAGACGTTATCTGGCATCCTGCCCTGTGAAGCCCGGACTTTCCTCTCCCATGCCCTTTCGTTTGCATGGCAGCGATCATTTATCCTACTCAGGAACAACATTATACCATAATTATTAATTTGTGAAAGAACAAATTAAAAAAAGAGCCATCTAAGGCTCTTTCTAAGTGGATGTATTACTTAAACTGCTGGGTTACCAGATTCTTCAGCAGTTTTTTGCTCAACATATCTCAGGGCATCTATAGCGGATGAATAATATCCGGCAACCACCTGTGATTCAGGTGATAATGACCTGAGTGCTTTTGATTTCATTGTTTCAAAATATGAAATAGCTGCTCCGATATTGCTAAGATCAATTGGCTTGTCATTGCAGTAAAGTGTGCCTCTTGCAGTATCATATCGTGTCATATCTTTTCTACTTACAGGTTGCATACCCATGGCAACCGCTAATGAATTAATTGTTTTAGCTCTGTCGTAGGTTGTCATTATTAAAATCTCCCTCAAATAATAATACTTAATCTTTTAAACAGCGAATTTTATTTTACTCTTTGGTGCGTAAAAGTAAATGGAGATTACACGAACAAACAGTGAAAAAAATGTGTTTAAATTGTGTTTGTAATTATGTTTCAAAGCTCGCTTGATTCCGTGAAATTCAAAGTCAAAATCCCTAGATCAAATTCAAAGCTGAGGGAGATATTTTTTATTTGAAAAACTTTAAAGTTGCTTCAACGCCTGATTTTAGGTCAAACTTTGCAGACCAGCCCAGGTCTTCTAATTTGGAGCTGTCCAGGGCTGATCCCTTCATCATGTTATAGCTCTTTTTTTCTGCATCACCAGGATTCTCAAAAATCACCTTTACACCTGCTGCCGCAGCGATTTCTTCAGAAATCTCCCTGATGGAGACAATTGAATCCTTATTGGAAATATTATAGGCTTCTCCGCTTGTTCCATTGATCAGGATCGTCAAAAGAGCTGCCGCACTATCCAGGGTGTAGCAATAAGATCTTATCTGCTCACCGGCGCTCTTCATCACAATATCTTCTCCAGAAGCTGCATTCCTGGTAAAGGCTGCAGTTGCCCTGCTGTCTGCAGGTGTGATACCAGGACCATATGCATGACATGATCTGGCGATCACAAAGTCAACACCATGTTCCTGGTAATAAGAAGCACACAAAGTCTCAGCCGCCCTCTTGCTCATAGGATAACATGCGCGTGGATTAAGAATATCTACATATCCATAATCCGTTTCCTTAAATGTGTTCTCCTTTATATACTGTTCCTTCCCCTCTGATACATCTTCCTGCTGATTTCCAAGGCTTACCTCATCATATGCAACCGGATTACCATAAATCTCGCCGGATGAAATAAGCAGCACTCTGCTGCCCTTTGACATAGCCGCAGAATCAAGGACTGTCTTTAATCCAAGTATATTACCAAGCATGGTTTCGACAGGTTCTGTTGACATCTTGGCAGGATCTGCATTGCTTGCACCGTGAATATAATAATCAGTTTGTGGAAGATACTCCCCTACTTTTGTAGCATCATATGAAACAAACTCATATTCACCATCCTGCAAAAGCCCATCAAATCTGGCAGCTGTCTTTTCCTTGTTTCTGCCTGCTATGATCAGCTTTATACCTGCGCTTTTTTCTTTATTCAAAAGAGCTATAATATCCACTACAGCAGAGCAGAGCATACCTGTTGCACCGGTTATACAGATTGTTTTATTAAATAAAGTCGTGATGCCAGGCGTGGTTCTTACAACCAGCCTGACATCATCAAAATATTCCTTACAATATCTCATTTTTCATACCTTAAAACAGCTTCCGCCAACGAATTCTCTGCAAATTGAATTCTTTGGAAGGAAAGAATTATCAACACTTACAAAATAGTCAAGGAACTTAAGCAGTCTTTTTGCCTCGTAGTACTCCGGTTCATTTTTCCCTATTGAGAAAAGAAGCGGCTCAGCATACTGCTTTATAACAGCAAGCTCATAGATTTGTGCTGAGTTGAACATCTCATCAGCCTCTTCCTGGAATGGGAATATATTAGCTTCCTCTCCCGCTCTTACAGAAGGCCACATATTGATGGTTGCCTTTGCACTAGCGCCTCTGGTCCTTGCATCCCTGACGATCCTTCTGAGAAGTCTTCCGTCAGTTGTAGGGATCCTGTTATGTGAATCAATACTAAGAGTAGTAAGAGCACTGATATAGATCTTGAATTTAGAACTTGCAGGAAGAGCATAGGACATTTCCTCGTTAAGTCCATGTATGCCTTCTATTACGAGAACATCCGACTCACCAAGCTGCAGGAAATTGCCATTCATTTCTCTTTTGCCTGTAACAAAGTTAAATTCCGGCATCTCAACGCGCTCGCCATTTAAGAGCTTCACCATATCGTCATTAAACTGCTTAATATCCATAGCTCCAAGGCACTCAAAATCATAGCTTCCATCCAGGTGCTTGGGGGTAAACTCTCTGTTAACAAAATAGTTATCAAGACTTATAGGATGCGGAACCATGCCATAAGTGCGAAGCTGTATGGAAAGTCTGTTGGCAAAGCTGGTCTTACCTGAAGAGCTTGGTCCTGCGATCATTACAAACTTAATGTCTTTGCGGTCGTGGATCTTCTTGGCAATTTCACCGATCCTGCGCTCCTGCAATGCTTCCTGTACAAGGATCATCTCATTGATCCTTCCGGCACAGATCTGCTCATTGAGGTCGCCTACATTGTCAATTCCCATTCTGCTGCCCCAGTCACTGGCAAGCTTCATGGTTTCAAAGAGCTTTTCCCTGGGCTCAGAAACCTTTAAGAGATTGGGGTCAACCCTCATAGGAAGAGTAAGAAGCACGCCATCATGATATTTATCAAGCTGGAAATGCTCTATATACGAAGTATTAGGGCACATATAGCCATAAAAATAATCGTAAAAATCTTCAAGCTTATAGACATTAATCTCAGAGCTTCTCCTGTATTTCAAAAGAGAAACCTTGTCGGTCATGCCCTGCTTTTTGAATATCTCAATAGCCTCATCAAGAGGATAAACCTTCTTGGTGATCGGAAGAGCTTTGTCAATGAGCTCCTGAAACCTGTCAGAAACTTTTTTGACAAATTCATCAGTTATTTCAATGCCGCCTTTGATAGTGCAATAATAGCCATTACCAATGGTGAATTCCACCTTTGCCTTTGGCTGACAATCCTTGCCTGCCACGTCTTTAACAGCTTTGATAAGCATCATTATCGCTGTTCTTCGCATGGTCTTATGGCCAATATCATCTGCAAAAGTGATAAAAGACAGATCGCCATCCTTTTTCACTGTTTTAAAGAGTTCCCTTATCTTGCCATTATATATAACAGCGGCAATTCTGTACTTAAATTCTGACTGGTACTCTTTTGCTATCTGCTCAAATGTAGTTCCTTTTTCGTATTCTTTAGATACTCCATTTATTGTAATCTGCGGCATAACGTCTCTCCTACCTCATTAAGATTTTTTGGGCAAAAGAAATATCGGACAACTCCTCCATTATCTCTTCTCTGCGCCCTGTATGGCTGTCATCAAGACTTTTCAAAATGCTCTCAAGAACCTGCCTGCCGTGATCCAAATACGGCACTAAAAGCGGCTCTTTTCTAACTAAATTACACTCGCCATAGCGGTTACATATCCTGATCATCTGATCTTTTTTGATATCACCGCTATCTTTAAATAATGTTTCTAAAGTTTTATCAAATACGCTTTTATTGTCAAAAGAGCTGTCCATAACATCTACTTTCATAGGGAAATAGTACTTTCCATCCTCATAGACAACTCTTTCATCTGTAATAAGATATCCCTTATCTCTCAAAAACTGCCTGAACTCTTCATGATCAGACTGGGGCTGAAAGACTGCCTTTCTTATGCCAAGATCATAGAGATTTCCCTCTTCTATGAGTCTCTCCATAAGCTTTCCCCCCATTCCTGCGATAACTATTGCATTTGCCTCGCCTTTCTCCAGCTCTTTTACGCCATCTGAAAGTCTGGTGGAAATTAAGTCTTCAAGGCCATATTCCGAGATGTTGGCACCTGCTGCTGAAAGAGGACCTTTCCTTACATCCATTGCAATCACAGACTCTGCAATGCCTCTCTGAACCAGATAAATAGACACATATCCGTGATCGCATCCAACATCTGCAGCCTTTAAAGCCTCACCGTCACTTTTAAGCATATCAGCAACGGTGATGAGCCTTTGGGACATTTTAAGTGATATATCTTCTCTACTCATGATCAATCAAGATAATCCTTGAGCTTGCGGCTGCGGCTTGGATGACGGAGCTTTCTAAGAGCCTTTGCCTCGATCTGACGGATACGCTCACGGGTTACGTTGAACTCTTTACCAACTTCTTCAAGAGTTCTTGCTCTTCCATCATCAAGACCAAATCTGAGTCGCAACACCTTCTGTTCACGCTCTGTAAGTGTTCCGAGAACCTCAACAAGCTGTTCCTTTAAGAGTGTAAAGGCTGCAGCATCTGCTGGTACAGGAACGTTATCATCCTGAATGAAATCACCAAGATGTGAATCTTCCTCTTCACCGATAGGTGTTTCCAAAGATACAGGCTCCTGAGAGATCTTAAGGATCTCACGTACACGCTCTACAGGCATATTCATCTCTTTTGCAACCTCTTCAGGAAGTGGCTCACGACCAAGCTCCTGGAGAAGCTGACGGCTTACACGGATAAGCTTATTGATAGTCTCAACCATGTGAACAGGAATACGGATCGTTCTGGCCTGATCGGCGATAGCTCTTGTGATAGCCTGTCTGATCCACCATGTAGCATATGTTGAGAACTTGAATCCCTTACGGAAATCGAACTTCTCAACAGCCTTGATAAGACCAAGGTTTCCTTCCTGGATAAGGTCAAGGAAAAGCATTCCTCTTCCTACATATCTCTTGGCAATACTTACAACAAGACGAAGGTTGGCCTCTGCAAGACGTTTTTTAGCCTCTTCACCCTCATAGATTGCCTGATTTAATTCTTTCTTTTCAGCCTCTGAAAGCTCATTTTTATCCTTGTCATCATCAAGCTGTTTCTGAGCATCAGCGCCTGCTTCCATAGCTCTTGCAAGTTCGATTTCCTGATCAGCGTTAAGAAGCGGAACCTTACCAATTTCCTTAAGGTACATTCTTACAGGATCTTCAATGCTGATTCCATCAGGAACCGACAGGTCGATATTCTCCATATCTACCTCGTCCTCATCTGAAAGCATCATATCATCTTCATCAGGAAGGTCGTCGTCAACTTCAGAAACTCTAAGGACATCGATTCCTGAGCTCTCAAGAACTTCAAGTAC
>JAILFT010000062.1 GCA_024697425.1 Butyrivibrio sp.
AAGACCCGCTGCACAGCAGCGCATCCAACAGGCACCTGCTGTCGAGGAAGCCGAAGCTGTTGAAACCGTAACAGAAGAAACGGTTGCAGAGGTTCCTGAAAAGACAGAAGAAGTACAGGAGATCGCAGAAACCGTTGAGGAGACCCCTGAAGCAGACATTCAGGAGGAAGAGGTGCCTAAGGCTGAGACTATTGAAACAAAATCGGAAAACGGCAGCTTCCCTGTAATTCCGGTAATTATCGCAGGAATAATGTTACTCGCTGCAGGGGCAATGTTTGCTATAAGGAAACTTATTAAATAGCAGGATACCCGGGGGGAAGGCAGGATGAGTGCTTTCTTTCGGACTTAAGAGTCAAGGGGAGTCAAGTGGACGGTTCTTTTGACTCCCCCCTGACTTCCCAACATATTTTTTACAAAATGGTCCTGACATGGTAATATATATTCGCCGTGTTAGGGCTATTTTTACGATAATAATTGTTTTAAAGGAGATATATACCATGAAATTGGGAATCGTCGGACTTCCGAACGTCGGAAAGAGTACACTTTTTAATTCACTTACAAACGCAGGAGCACTGGCTGCGAACTATCCTTTCGCAACCATCGATCCCAACGTGGGCATCGTTGCAGTTCCGGATAAAAGACTTAAACTGCTTGGAGATCTGTATAATTCCAAGAAGGTTACACCCGCAACAATAGAGTTCGTTGATATCGCCGGACTGGTAAAGGGTGCATCAAAGGGTGAGGGACTTGGAAACCAGTTCCTGGCAAACATCAGAGAGACAGATGCCATTGTACATGTTGTAAGATGTTTCGAGGATCCCAACGTTATTCATGTAGACGGAAGCGTAGATCCCGCAAGAGATATTGAGACTATCAACCTTGAGCTTATTTTTGCCGACCTTGAGGTTTTAGAGAGAAGAATTGCAAAGGTTGCAAAGCTTGCCCGCATGGATAAGAGCGCAGCAAAAGAGCTTGAGATTCTCGAGAAGATCAAGGCAACCCTTGAAGATAACAAGATGGCAAGTGCGATGGAACTTGATAACGAGGATGACAGAGCATTTGTTAACAGCCTGGACCTTCTTACCTGGAAGCCTGTAATCTATGCAGCAAACGTTAAGGACGACGACCTTGCCGATGACGGCGCATCAAACCCTTATGTTGGAGCAGTAAGAGAGCTGGCAGCCAAGACCGGCAGCGAAGTATTCGTTATCAGCGCGCAGATTGAGGCTGAAATCTCAGAGCTTGAGGCCGATGAGAAGGCAGAGTTCCTTGAGAGCATGGGACTTACTGAATCAGGTCTTGATAAGCTCATTGCAGCAAGCTACAAGACCCTTGGTCTTATGAGCTTCCTTACATCCGGTGAGGATGAGACCAGAGCTTGGACCATCAAGATCGGTACAAAGGCACCCCAGGCAGCCGGCAAGATCCACACTGACTTTGAGAGAGGTTTCATCAAAGCGGAAGTTATCAACTATCAGGATCTTCTTCGCGAGGGCTCACTAGCGGCAGCAAGAGAAAAAGGCCTTGTTCGCATGGAGGGCAAAGAGTACGTGGTTCAGGACGGCGACGTTATACTATTTCGTTTTAACGTTTGATTCTGAGATGAAGACAACTATACGGGAGGACTTCAAATGCCTGATATAATGGGGGCTATGGACATTGCATTTCCCAATATCAATGTCTATCTTACTAACGTACCCAAAAACTTTACCATATTCGGCTTTACCGTTGCCTTATACGGCGTCATCATAGGTCTTGGCTTTCTGACAGCTCTTTTGATCATAACAAGGGTTGCCGGCTGGACAGGACAGAAGAGCGATGATTACTGGGATGTGGCCATATACATCATCATCTTTTCCATTATCGGAGCCAGGCTTTACTACGTTTTCTTTTCCTGGGACTACTACAAGAGCAATCCCATCAGTATCCTGAACATAAGAAACGGAGGCCTTGCCATTTACGGCGGCGTAGCGGCCGGCTTCCTTACGCTTTTCATTTACACGAAGCTTAAGAAAAAGAGCTTTTTCCTCTTTGGAGATACCATCATGCCGGGACTGGTTTTCGGCCAGATCATGGGTAGATGGGGCAACTTCACCAACAGAGAAGCTTTCGGTGAGTACACCAACGGACTTTTTGCCATGAGGCTCCCCGTGGAAGCCGTAAGAAGCGGTGAGATCACAGAGCTTATGAAGGCCAACATGGTGGAGGGCACCAATTACATTCAGGTCAGCCCCACATTCCTTTACGAGAGCCTTTGGAATGTGATGATCTTCGTACTTATTCTTCTGTATACCAAACACAAGAAGTTTAACGGAGAGGTGATCCTGCTTTATCTTGGCGGCTATGGCCTTGGAAGGGCCTGGATCGAGGGCCTTCGGACAGACCAGCTTATCATGCACACCACGGGACTTCCCGTATCTCAGGTGCTGGCCATCTGCCTTGTGATCTTTGCGGTAGCCACAGATGTGATTGTCAGGCTCCGTCTTAAGAAAAAGAACGGATGATATAAGGAAGAGGTGACCTATGCTTAATTACACAGACGGCAACACTCTTGTTTGCGGATTGATCGGTAATCCCGTGAGGCACACCATGTCGCCTCTGATACACAATACCCTGGCTGATATGACTGATATCAATCTGGTTTATGTGCCCTTCGAGGTACAGCCTGATGGGGTAAAAAATGCAGTGAGGGGAGCATACGAGCTTGGAATCAGGGGACTTAATGTGACTGTTCCCTATAAGAGCGACGTCATCCCTTATCTTAAATATACAGATCCTCTGGCCCAGGCTGTAGGAGCCGTGAACACACTGGTTCGCGACGAGGCTCTTGGGGGCTTTCGGGGATACAATACAGACATGACAGGTCTCTACAGAGCCATGCAGGAAGAGGGCATAGAGCTTGAGGGTGAGACTGTGGTAATACTGGGAGCAGGTGGCGTTGCAAGGCCAACTGCTCATTTGTGCGTTAATAAGGGGGCGGGGAAAGTCTACATCTTGAACCGTACTCTCGAGAAAGCCGAAGAGATAGTTGACGAGATTGACAGCGACAATGTTGTTGCCATGGACATAAACCGGTACGGAGAAATCCTTGAAAAAGAGGAGAGCTTTTTTGCAATCCAGTGCACTTCGGTAGGTCTTTTCCCGGATGTTAACAGCGCGGTTATCGAGGATGAGGAGTTTTACAGGCACGTTCATGCGGCGTTGGATGTGGTATACAAGCCCCTTGAGACCAAATTCCTTAAGCTTGCGGCAGCTGCCGGGGCTAAGACCTTTTCGGGGCTTAAGATGCTTCTATATCAGGGAATAGATGCCTATGAATACTGGAATGCGGACCGTGAGGTGAAGATCACCAAGGAACAGGCGGACAGGATATACAGATCCCTTATCCTGGAAGTTACAGGGGCAAGGAACATCATCCTTGAGGGCTTTATGGGAAGCGGCAAGACCACTGTTTCCCAGCTCCTTTCACAGAAACTGGACCTTGACCTTATGGATACCGATGAGGCAATTGAGACCACAGAAGGCCGCAGCATCAGCAGCATTTTTGAGGAAGACGGCGAAGAAGCCTTCAGAAAAATGGAGACTGAGCTTGTGGAAACAATAGTCAGGGACCACTGGAGAGACATGGTAATCTCTCTCGGAGGCGGACTCCCCCTTCGTGAGGAGAATCGCAGCCTTTTAAAGGAAGCCGGCAAGGTCATCTATTTAAAAGCTTCACCGGAGACTGTCTATGAGAGAGTAAAGGGTGACACCACAAGGCCTTTATTGCAGTGCGATGATCCCCTCTCGAAGATAAAAGAGCTGCAGGCTGCCCGCAGTGATCTGTATGACGCCGCAGCAGATATGGTGATCGACACAGACGGCAAGAGCCCGGAGGAGATCACTGAAGAGATATTAAACGGACTTGGAATATGAACAAGGTTAATTATGCAAAAGAACTTGATAAGAAAATAGAGGAATACGGCAAAGAGGGGCTTGTTCCAAAGCTCCTTCTTCATGCCTGCTGCGCACCATGTTCTTCTTACTGCCTGGAGTATTTACGAGAGTACTTTGATGTCACCGTGTTTTTTTATAACCCTAACATCACTGAGAGCAGCGAGTATCACAAAAGGGTTGAGGAAGAAAAGCGGCTTATCAAGGAGTACAACGCGCAGGTGGAAGCAGGAGCCTTTGAAGGCATGAACTCCACCGGAAAGGCCAGGAAGATAGAGATAATCGAGGGCCACTACGACCCGAGGGAATTCCTGGATATTTCAAAGGGACTGGAGGATTGCCCCGAAGGCGGAGAGCGCTGCAGAAAGTGCTTTGAACTTCGTCTTAGGGAAAGCGCCAGAGTTGCTAAGGAAAATGGATTTGACCTTATGACAACGACTCTTACCATAAGTCCCTTAAAGAATGCCGACATTCTCAACGAAGTGGGAAAAGAAGCAGCAGGCAAGGCAGGGATAGAGTTCCTGCCATCAGATTTCAAGAAAAAGAACGGTTACAAGAGGTCCATAGAACTGTCTCATAAATTCAGACTGTACAGACAGGACTACTGCGGATGCGCATTTTCCAAGGCGGAGAGGATGAACGCACAGGCAGCAAATGGAACTTTATAAAGAATAACGTTTATTATATAATCATTACTTAGAACAAGTTTAAGGAAGAGGAATGAAGAATGTTTTGTAACAATTGCGGAGCACAGATAACTCCCGAGCAGAAGTTTTGCAACAATTGCGGCGTGGCCCTGAACCCGCCCATAAATTCGCAGCCTCAGATGCCGGGAGGGCCGGTACAGCCTCCGATGCCCGGAGCAATGCAGCCAATGCAGATGCAGCCCAAAGCCCAGCCTGAGAGGCAGCAGCAGAGCGGACAGTCGATGCAACAGGGACAGCCGTTGCAGCAGGATCAGCCGGCACCCCAGGGACAACCCCTTCAGCCGGGTATGGCGCCCGGAATGGGAACACCCGGAATGCAGCAACCTGGGAAGAAGCCCATATGGCCGCTGATATTGATTCTTCTTGTAGCTCTTTTGCTGGTTTCCATAATCAGCGTCTATGGATTCAGATGGATCTTTGGGAAGCTGACAAGCAGACTTGATAAACCCGGCACTACGGATAACACCCTGACCGTTGAGAATGATTTCGATGACTATATACCGGATCCCGATGATGATATCGATGATATACTGAATAATATTTTAGAAGGGGAAGGCATTGAAGGCATTGAAGGTCTGGAAGATCTTCCCGGGGTGATTGATGAGTTCGACGATAATCTTTCTGCGGATTACCAGTTTAAGGATTATGAATATGCCTCAATGGTTTCCATTGACGATTACTCATATTTTGAGCCCAACGGCAAGGTGAAGGGCTCCACGGAGCTTCGCCCCGGCAAGGATCTTGAGGGACTGTGCGATTTCATTGATTCAGAGGTCCTTGAGGATGGCAAAAAGATTGACAGAGACCTTCTCTATGATCTTATCTCCGTCAATATCGTGGACAGCTCCCTGGTGGCCGACGACAGCAACCTTGAGAATAATCTCACGTACTGCCTGACCTTTGCCAATGAATTCAGCGGTCAGAATCTCAGAGTTGACAGCTGCATGTATGAAAATGCAAATCCCAACCTCTATTACTACGACATAGACAAGGGCAATGGGGATTACGACACCTGGCTGGTGAATATCAGCGAGGGAACCCTCTCCATGAACTATGGCGAGACCGAATATGAGTCAGCAGGACAGTACGGAATGTTCTCCACAGATACACTGTCCATCTGGATGACTGTTATAGATATGTACTATGAAATAGGTTAAAAGAACTATAGAAAGAAGGAAGAACTTTGGAAAAATTACTGGAACTTATATCAAAAGAAGTCGGAAACGCATTTGAGGAAGCAGGATACGAGAGGGAACTTGGAAGGGCAACCATTTCCAACAGACCCGACCTTTGCGAATATCAGTGCAACGGAGCTATGGCAGGAGCCAAGAAATATGGCAAGGCACCCTTTATCATCGCTGATGAGGTTGCTGCAAAGCTTCAGGACAATGACATGTTTGAGAAGGTGGACTCCGTTAAACCCGGATTCCTCAATATCACCTTAAGCGGAGACTTCGTAAGGGGCTATATCGTTAAGATGCTTCACGAGAAGCACATGGGTGTATCAATGCCCGGACATGCTCCCACGATCATCCTTGACTACGGCGGAGCAAACGTTGCAAAGCCTCTTCATGTAGGGCATCTTCGTCCTGCGGTAATCGGAGAAGCCGTAAAGAGAATCCTTAAATATGCAGGAAATAACGTTATCGGCGATATCCATATGGGCGACTGGGGACTTCAGATGGGACTTATCATCACAGAGCTTAAGTGCCGTCATCCCGAGCTTCCCTACTTTGATCCCGAGTTTAAGGGCCCCTTCCCCAAGGAGGCTCCTTTCACAATCCAGGAGCTGGCTGAGATTTATCCCGTAGCCAGCGGCAAGACCAAGGTTTCTGAGAATGCCACCGACGAAGAGAAGAAGGCAGCCGAGGAGTTTAAGGCAGAAGCCCTCGAAGCCACAAAGCGTATGCAGGATGGTGACAAGGCTTACAGAGCAATCTGGCACCACATCATGAACGTTTCCATACCGGATCTTAAAAAGAACTATGACAGCCTCAATGTTCATTTCGATCTCTGGAAGGGTGAGTCCGATGTTCATGACGTGATCCCCGGAATGGTTGAGTACCTTAAGCAGCACGGCTATGCTCATGAGAGCCAGGGAGCTCTGGTTGTGGATGTGGCCGAGGAGTCCGATTCCAAGGAGATGCCTCCCTGCATCATCCTTAAGTCAGACGGAGCCGCTCTTTATGCAACAACCGACCTTGCAACAATTCAGGAGCGTATGAAGGAGTACCGCCCCGACGGCATTTACTACTTCACCGACAAGAGACAGTCCCTGCACTTTGAGCAGGTATTCAGAACTTCCAGGAAGAGTAAGCTGGTTCTTCCCGAGACAGACCTTCGCTTTGTAGGAAACGGAACCATGAACGGTCCCGACGGCAAGCCCTTCAAGACCAGGGATGGCGGCGTTATGCACCTTGAGGATCTTGTTCAGGAGATAAATGACAAGATGTACGCAAGGGTAAAAGAGAGTAACCCTGATATGCCCGATGATGAGGCTAAGAGCACAGCCGGGAAGATAGCTCTTTCTGCTCTTAAGTACGGAGATCTCTCAAACCAGCCGTCCAAGGATTACATCTTTGATATAGACAAGTTCACTTCCTTCGAGGGAGACACAGGCCCTTACATCCTTTACACAATAGTAAGGATCAAGTCAATCCTCAAGAAGTACGAGGCAGAAGGCGCAAGTGCCAAGGAAGCCAAACTTGGCAATCCCGACAGCGACGCCATGAAGACGCTGATGCTTCTTCTTACAAGATTTGCCGATGCAGTGGAGAGCGCAGCCAAAGACCTTGCACCTAACAGGATCTGCGGTTATATCTATGACCTCAGTAACGCTTTCAACAGCTTCTACCACGGAACCAAGATCCTTGCAGAGGCTGATGCAAATAAGAAGGAGAGCTATATCGCACTTCTTAATATAACACTTAAGGTTCTTGAAACCGGAATAGACCTTCTTGGGTTTGATTCACCTGAGAGAATGTGATCATAAACAATAATAAAGGCCGCATTGCCAATGGCATGCGGCCGATTACTTTTAAAGTTCGTATTTGGATTTTTTTCTGGTGATCTCATTCATGTAGGCGGCTGTGATGATACCGGTAGGAAGTGCTATGACGGCCATTCCCACCAGAGCCGAAACCATTGTGATCATACGACCGATGGGAGTTACGGGAGATATGTCGCCGTAGCCAATGGTGGTGATGGATATGGTGGCCCAGTAAAGGGCATCAAAGAATGTGGTAAAAAGATCCGGCTCTAACTGGAACACCAGCATTGCCGAGACAAAGATATACACAATGATCAGGATCAGTACTGCCAGAAGCTGAGATTTGACCTTCCTGATAACATTGGAGATGATGATCATGGTCTTGGAATAGCGGATCAGCTTGAAAACTCTGAAGAAACGGAAGAGCTTAAAAAATCGAAGGAACCCTATGGCCGGGACAAACAGCGTAATGACAGGAAGAATGGCCAGAAGGTCAAAGATGGCCAGTGGCGTTGTTACATAGGCAAAATAAGCCCTGGCTCCTCGAAAGCCCATCTTGTAATCCGCGGTATATACGCGAATACAGTAATCCGTCAGGAAGATGAGACCGGTGAGCATCTCAATCATTCTGGTGTAAGGATTTTCACTCTTTAAGGTCATGGGGATAAGGCCTGCAATGACTGCGGTGGTTATCATCACGTCGTAGGCACGGCTTGATTTGTCTCCTATATTGGAGACTTCGATTACTTCATAGATTCGTTTTTTGACATCGTACATAGGCACACCTTTACATATTTCCGACTACAAGGGCCACAACTCCAAGGATAATCATAATAACAGTGAGAATCCTGCAGAAGACCACAAACAAAGTGATCTGGGTTGATTTCTGGGTCTTATATACACCTTCGTCGCCAATAAGATGATCGTTAGAATTTTTACCAAAGCCCATATATTTTTCTCCTATATTTCAATGTTAGCATACACACTGTACCCGGGCAATTAAAGGCAAGGAGTTTATAAAATGATTATAGCTCAGTATTTTGTTGAATTTATTTTTTACAGTTTCTTAGGATGGGTTTGGGAATCCATCTACTGCACCATCAATGAGAAGAAATGGGCGGACAGAGGCTTTCTTTTCGGCCCTGTATGCCCGATATACGGTTCCTGCGTTGTTGCGGTGTCCATACTCTTTAGTCTGATACCGGCGCTGTCGGATCCCACTTTTCCCATATGGGCAACCTTTATCATATGCATGCTGGGAAGCGCAGTGGCTGAGTTTGGAACCTCCTGGGTTCTGGAAAAAAGATTTCATGCCAGGTGGTGGGATTACAGCAAACTCCCTCTTAATATCCAGGGAAGGATATGCCTTCCCGTAAGCGTATGCTTCGGAATAGCGGGAGTACTGATCGTGAAGTACCTTATGCCCTTTGTATCGGGGCTTCATACCATGATAAACCCTTTTGTCTATGAGATACTTGCCATAGTTCTGGCAGCTGTTTTCGGAGCTGACTTTGCCCTTACCGAGGCAAGCCTTTCAGCCCTTCTTAAGGATGTTGAGAAGATGCATTCGGAATTTGTTGAGAGAGCCCAGGCCAACTATGAGAGAGTGGAAGAGAGGGTCAAGGAAGCCAGGGAAAAGAAGCTTGCCATGGAGGAAAGAGTCAAAGAGGCAAGAGAGAATCTTCCAAAGCTCCATGCCGGTGCGCTTTCACTTAACCAGAAGAGAATCCTTGTCAGCATTGAAAAGTTCATGCCTGACAAGAATAAAACCAGTGATCAGAACCAGGACAGAAACCTTCTTGTTACAGAGCTTAAGCATTCAGTCATAAGGCTCAGGGGCAAGGTAAAGAAATCTTAAGACATATCCCTTATAAGTATGCGGACAAGGGTTCCGCCGTTTTCACCGCATTCAACAATAACGCCAACATCAGAAGAATCTTTCTCTTCCTTGCAAAAAAGACGGATTCTTCTGTTTACGTTTCGAAGACCTATGCTGTCGTAGTTATCATTCTTTTCGTTGATATAATCGTTGAGGAGCTTAAGTTCATCTTCGGGGATCCCGCTTCCGTTATCGGCAACCCTGATCTCAAAAAGCCCCCGGGAAGCTTTAAAGGCGGTAACTTTTATGACGCCGCCGGTCCTTATGGTACGCATTCCGTGATAAATGGCATTTTCCACCACGGGCTGAAGAATGAGCTTTGGCATCTGGGTTGAGTAAAGGGCAGTGGGTACATCAATCTCCAGGCGGTACTGATTTTTGAAGCGGTACTCAAGAAGTGCAACATATTCTTTTACATGACCTACCTCATCCAGAAGGCTCACAGGAGCATTGAGATCGCTTATGCTGTAGCGAAGGATGGATCCCAGGGAAGCTGCCATATCAGAGGTTACATCGTCATCGTTGATGGTGGCCATCATGGAGATGGATTCCAGAGTGTTGTACAAAAAGTGAGGATTGATCTGGGACTGAAGCATCTGAAGCTCCAGTTCGTTGGCGTTGATCTTTTCCAGATATACTTCCTTTATCAGGGAGTTGATCCTGTCAATCAGGGAGTTGTAAGACTCAGCAAGCTTTCCCACCTCATCCAGAGACTCAAATTTTACATGGTTTGTAAAGTCCCCGTCCTCCGCCATTTTCATCATGGAGTTTAAAAGAGTAAGAGGTGATACCACCCGCCTTAAGGCAAAAAGGGTGATCAGAAGAATTGCAAAGATTATCAGTATAAGCTGGATGAAGTTTGTGAACTGGATCCTTGTAAGTCCTCCAAGAAGGTCATCCGAAGGGGCGATGCTTATGACGCGAAGCCCATATTTATCCGAAAAAAGACTGGTGGCATATGATGATCTGTGATCTATATTGCACTTGAAAAAGCTGTCTTTTGTCTGCTCCGGAATGGACATGATGGCATTGTCCGAAGGGATGGACATGGAAGTAAACTCACCCTTTGTGTCGTAGATGCAGTGGGAGCCGTTCATGATCAGAATCCTCTGATTGGCTCCAAGGCTTACCTCATCGCATAGTTTTTCCAGATATTTAACTTCTGTGTTTACAAGGAGAATACCTATAACACTTCCTGATTTTAGTTGAACAATACCTCTTGCTATGCCAAAGACATATACAGGGCGAAGGTTTTCGTTTACAATTTCAGGAAGCTCGTAGGTCCTTACAAGAACAGGCTTTCCAAACCTGTAAATGGCCTCCTTGAACCAGTAGGTGTCAGTAGGATCAAAGGGAGAGTATATGGCATACTTTACCTTATAATCCGCTTCACCTTTAGTGTTGAAGATATAGCAGGAATTGACCTCATCCTTATAGGTCATGATCTGTTCAAAGATCTGCTCGTTCTGACGCTGAAACTCATAGCTGCTAAAGCCTGTATCGTTAAAATCCGACAGAAGGGACATGTAGGTGCTGTCATTGATCTTGTAGGTAAGAGGGATCTTGGTGACGTTGGAAATATCGGCAATGTAGCTGTCAATCTTATCCAGAAGCTGTTCGTTGTTGCTGGAATGCACACCGTAATAGGTGGCCAGCCTCTCTTTTTCGTAGAGGTTTGCTGAGATCAGAATGGAACCTGACAGCAGGACAAAGGCCAGTACGATTATCAGAGTGAACTTGACTACTATTGACAGGTTTTTGAAATAGGTGATCATCTTTTTCATGGCTTTGTTTTTTCCAACATGGGATTTTTCGTTTATAATAATGCTAATTGTACAAACAAGTATTTTTTTAATCAAGTGACCGGGCGGTGATAATTGATGAACATTCTTCTTGTGGATGACGATGAAGTCATCAGAATGGGGATGAAAAAACTTATAGAGAAAGCCGGCAGAGACTGGAAGGTGTGCGGCGAATTTTCAGACGGGGCCATGGCGCTGGACTATCTTGAGAGCCACAGTGACATTGATCTTCTTATCTGCGATGTAAGAATGCCTATCATGGATGGCCTTGCCCTGACACAGACCCTCAGGGAAAAGAAATCCGAAAGCCCTAAGGTCATTATGCTGAGCGGATACAACGATTTTGAATATGTTCGAAGTGCCTTTATGAACGGAGCCTGTGATTACATTTTAAAGCCCTTTAAGAAGGATGAGCTTATCGCTCTTATCGAGAAGGTGGAGCTGCAGATATCCGATGAAGCAAAGACCAGGCTTAAAAAGGCAGATAATACCGAGTTTATAGCAACGGAGATTTTAAGAAAGCTCTCTTCATGCTCCGGGGAAGAGATATCCGGTCATCTTGAAAGGCTTAAGGGTCTTGGGATAAATACAGAAGCCGGCTTTTTTATGGCCCTTCGAATTGTGGCCGATCAGTACTACCGTCAGTTTTCAAAAGAGTCGCAGTACACTAAAGCACTGATGGACTGTTTTGAAACGATAACATCCAAAGACCTCGAGACCAAAGATGTTCAATATATCAGCTGCACTTTTGGAAAAGAGATCCTTGTTCTTGTTTTTGCCACCTCCCGGGAAAAAACTGATTCTTTTTCCAAAGACCTGTTTGTAGAACTGAATCCTGATGAGGGCAAAGACAGATCCATAACCATGGGGATAAGCAGTACTTCTGAAAACAGCGAGGATATCCCAAAACTGTTTGAAGAAGCCAAAAAAGCTGTCATGGGAAGGTTCTATCTTGGGCAGCACCGGCTTATCAGAGCCTTCGAAGTAGAGGATAAGACCCTGGAGCTTAAGTATGACGTAAATCCTTCGGCAGAAAAGCTTTCTCACCATGTGACTTTGTGCGACTACATGGGGGCAAAACAGGTGATGGACAGTGTATTTCTTGACCTTAGCTATTGTAGCGAGGACCTTTTCAGGCAGTACATAAAAAGGCTTCTGGAGATTACCTGCGCCGGTGCTCCTGCCTTTGGCAGCTTCGTATCTGCCAATGAGCCTGAAACGGGATTCTGCATAGAGTATCTTAATACCTACAGAGAACTTAAGACCTTCATGAGTTCTCTTTTGAAGAATGCCATTGACTATATGATGAGGGAGAAGGAGCAAAAGAGTGAGCGCCGCATCGAAATGGCCAAGGATTATATCGCCCGGCATTATTCTGAGCCCTTTACCCTTACGGAAATAGCGGAGTATGTGGAGCTTAACGCCTCCTATTTCAGCAATCTTTTTAAGACAGAGACCGGAATGAACTTCTCCGAGTACCTGTTAAATGTCAGAATGGATAAGGCAAAAGAACTGCTTAAGGACCCCAAGATCAGGATCTATGAGATAGGACAGCTCGTGGGGTATGAGGATGCTGTGTCCTTTGGCAGGGCCTTTAAAAAGAAATGGGGAATCTCTCCCAAAGAATATCGAAACCTGGTTTATTAAAATATACAGTATTTTTGAATTCCCAAAATATTGTATGGGAATCAAAAGTACTGCTATTTTTTTGATGGTAATGGATTGATATACTCATCTTACAGACGGAGGACAAAACAATGTATGGAGCAATTGAAGCCGGAGGAACCAAGATGGTTGTAGCGCTTGGCGATGATAACGGACAGCTCTTTAAGAAAGACAGGATACCCACCGGAACACCTTCGGATACAATTCCAAAGATCCTGGAATTCTTTGAAGGGAATGATATAGAAGCCATAGGCATCGGAGCCTTTGGGCCGGTCTGCCTTGATAAGAACGGCAGCGACTACGGAAGGATCGGGAAAAGTCCCAAGCTTCCCTGGGTGGGATTCTCCTGGAAGGAAGCTTTTGAAAAGACAGGGATTCCCGTGGCGGTTGATACAGACGTTAATGCGGCCTGCCTTGGAGAAGTTATTTACGGAAACGGCAAGGGCCTGGGTGATGTTATCTACATTACCATAGGCACCGGAATCGGGGTGGGAGTCTACTGCGAAGGAAATCTTCTTCACGGAATGCTTCACCCGGAGGCGGGGCACATTCTTCTTCCGGTACGTGAAGGAGATGTGACTGAAGGGAGCTGCCCTTACCACAAAAACTGCTTTGAGGGTCTGGCCTCAGGTCCGGCAATAAAGATCCGCTACGGCAGGGAGGCCTTTGAACTTATAGACAGGGACGAGGTATGGGAACTGGAAGCAGATTACATAAGCAAGGCACTTATGCAGTATATCTGCTGTTATTCCCCAAAGCGGATAATCCTTGGTGGAGGAGTCATGAATGTAGAAAAGCTCTTCCCAATGATCCGCAGGAAGACATTGGAATACCTGAACGGATATCTTGATACAGCGGAACTTGGAGATATTGATAATTACATTGTTCCCGCACTTCTTGATGGAGAGCAGGGAATAAAGGGAGCTCTTTTCCTTGCAAGAAGCGCAAGGTAACTTATATAAGATCATTTGCTGCAGCTTTGATATAAAAAGAATAATAAACTATTTGTTCGTATATGGGAGGAACGATCAATGAACAAAAAGCATATTGCATTACTGCTGTCTTTGGTTTTGACAGCGGGAACTATATCCGGCTGCGGTCAGAGCACAGAAGGTGCAGATGTTTCAGCTGCTCAGGATACTGTAAGTGAAACTTCTGCGGATACACAGGCGCAGCAGGAGACAGGAGAGGAGACCCTGTCGGGCAAGATCAGTGTTGCCAGCAACCGTACTGATTTAGAGGAGAGACTCTCTGAGTATGCCCAGGAATTTATGGACCTTCACCCGGGCACAACTGTTGAGTTTGAGACAATTAAGGAATACGACGATGTGATCCCCACAAGGATTGCGGGAGGAGAGGCTCCGGATCTTTTCTATGTGGTGGATCCCATCAATCAGGATACCTACAAGGACTATTTCCTGCCAATTGATGATCTGGATTTTACTGCGGATGATATTCTCTTTTACGAGAACGGAAGAGGAACTGACGGAAATCTCTATGTCCTTCCCCTTACAGTTTCATACTGCGGAATGGTATATAACAAGGCTGCTTTTGCTGCAGCCGGAGTTAATGAGATTCCAAAGACTGTAGATGAATTCTATGATGTATGTGAGAAGCTTGATGCGGCAGGAATCACCCCCGTGGGAACTGCCTTTAAGGATATCTGGCCCATCTATTCATGGTGCGGCTGGGGTGAAGTTACCCTTACTGCAGGAGACAACAGAGGTGAGAACAAGTATGCACAGCAGGATGAGATCTACGATGATGTGATGCTCTCATCCATGGATATTGTGAGAAACCTCTACAAGAAGGGCTGGCTTGAGGACGATATCATGAGTGCCAACTGGGATCAGTTCAAGCTGGATCTTGCCCAGGGCAAGACTGCAATGCACTATTCCGAGACATGGCTTCCTGCACAGTTTGTAGAGCTTGG
>JAILFT010000096.1 GCA_024697425.1 Butyrivibrio sp.
TGTAACAAGTATCCTTAGTGTTTGCATGCTGTCAACAACTGTGTATGCGGGGGCATCAGAGCTGACAGGACTGGAGATAAGCGATTCCATCGCAAGCCAGAGGCCTGTGGCCATCATGGTGGACAACGAGAAAAAGGCACTTAAGCACTACGGAACAGCCGAGGCAGACATTGTTTATGAGATCATGAACAGTACAGCCAACGGCCGTATCACTAGGCTTATGTGCATCTATAAGGACTGGGCAAACCTGGGACAGACAGGAAGCATCCGCAGTACCCGTACCACAAATGTAATGCTGGCAGATGAGTACAATGCCGTTCTTATCCATGACGGCGGACCTTTCTATATCAATACTTATCTGGCTCAGCCCTATGCAGCCCATATCAGCGGCGGCTTTTCCAGAATCAAGAACGGAAAGCCCAGGGAGTTTACTGAGTATTGCTTCGGCTCCGAGCTGGTAAACAGGTTCGCCAAGGCAGGTATTCCAACAACCTATGCTCAGGCACCGGAGAGAGCATCCCACTTCCTCTTTAACGGAGCGGATACGGATCTTACAGGCGGTATTGTTGCAAACAACATTGATATGGGAGCTATTTTTGTTCACAACAAGAGCAGGCTGGCTTACAATGCGGGAACCAGAACCTACGATTACTACGAGTACGGCTCAATCCATCAGGACGCGGAGGACTCCCAGGTTCTTACATTCAAGAATGTAATCCTGCAGAATGTTTCCTTTAACCAGCTTGATCCCCACGGATATCTGACATACAACGTCATCGGATCAGGAAGCGGCTACTATATCACCAACGGACAGGCCATTCCCATCACCTGGTCTAAGGGAAGCGAGACCGGTATAACCCATTATTACAATGCATCCGGCGCTGAGATCAACATCAACAGAGGAAAGACCTACATCGGAATTCTTCCTTCCGATACCTGGGGGAGCCTCATTATTAACTGATAAAACTTTATATGTATGAATAGAGCAGCCTCGCAGATGTGACAATCATGCGGGGCTGTTTTTATGTTACGGACTGCTTTTTTATGAAAATAAGAAAGGCTTTCTTATGTTTTCTTATGTTTCTTGTGGTTTTGGCAGGTTTATCTTGCTATTAAAAACGTTTGTTCGTATAATGTAATCAGAACAAACGTTTGCGGGAGATTATAAATGCAGGATTTTCTTGAACAGCTTAATGATGCCCAAAGAGAGGCAGTGACCACTACGGAAGGATACGTGAGGGTTATTGCCGGAGCCGGGAGCGGCAAGACAAGGGCTCTTTCAGGTCGCTTTGCTTATCTGGTAAATGGTCTCGGTATCATGCCCGGCCATATTCTTTGTGTTACCTTTACCAATAAATCCGCCAATGAGATGAGGCAGAGAATACACAGACTTACGGGAGACAATGATACAGGTTATATCAATACCTTCCATGGATTCTGCGTTTCGGTCCTTCAGGAGGATTCCCATGCGGTGAGCTATCCCAAGAACTTCCTGGTCCTTGATAACTCTGATATCGACGATATGCTTAAGATCATCTACGAGGAGAGGGGATTATCTCTTCGGGATATGACCTTCAGCTCAGCAAGGGACATGTTCGAGATACGTAAGATCTTTGAGGAGCCCGAGTACTACCTTGATATGCTCACCATGCCCCTTGATACCCTCAAGGACAAGTATGACTCAGCCACAGAGGTTAAGGACATTCTCTTTTACGGGTATCTTTATCAGGAGAAGAAGTGCTTTGGCCTTGATTACAACGATCTTATCAAATTCAGCCTGTATATATTCAAGGAGAACCCCGATATCAGGCTCAAGTGGCAGAAGCGCCTTGAGTACATCATGATCGATGAATTTCAGGATATTGACAGTCTTCAGTATGAACTAATGAATGTTCTTGCGGGTTATCACAAGAATCTTTTTATCGTGGGAGATCCCGACCAGACCATCTATACCTGGAGAGGTGCCAATGTTAAGTATCTTCTGGATTTTGACAAACAGTATCCGGGCGTTAAGACAATTCTCATGAATGACAATTACAGATCTACTCCCCAGATCCTGAAGGCTGTCAATTCCCTTATTGACAAGAATCGCTTCAGGGTTAAGAAGGATCTGGTTCCTACTCTGCCGGACGGGGAGAGTGTGCTCTGCCATCTGGCCCCCAATACGGCAGACGAGGCGGACTGGCTTACCGGGGAGATTCTGGCCCTTAAAGGAAGCGGTGTTCCCTACAGGGACATGACCATCCTCTACAGAGCCCACTATGTCACAAGGACTGTGGAAGAGGGGCTTATGAAGGAGAAGATCCCCTATACCATTTATTCCGGAGTTCAGTTCTTTGGAAGACTGGAGATCAAGGATGCCTTATGTTACCTTCGTATGATCGTATATCGCGATGACATCTCCTTCAGACGTATTGCAAACGTACCCAAGAGAAACCTTGGTAAAAGACGTATGGCTTTCCTGGAGGAATACGCCAGGGGCCATAATTGCTCCCTCTATCAGGCTCTTTCGGAGAATCTTGAGAATGAACTTATCAAGGGCACAAAGGCAGGGCAGTTTATAGACCTTATCGAGAAATTCGCCGGAAGCTATGAGGGGCTTCCTGTGTCGGAGGTTCTTGCCAAGATTCTGGATGAGAGTGGCTATGAGAAGATGTTAAGGACAGAAGGAGCCCAGGAGAGACTGGATAATCTGGCAGAGCTCAAGCAGTCTGTCTTTGAATATGAGACCACCTGCGGAGAAGAGGTGGGTCTTGAGGACTACCTCAAGCACATAGCTCTTTTTACCAATGCGGATTCCGATGCGGGGCAGGAGGACAAGGTGAGGCTTATGACGGTTCATGCTGCCAAGGGCCTTGAGTTTCCTTATGTTTTCCTGTGCGGCATGAATGAGGGCATATTCCCTTCAAGGAAGGTCCATGCCTTAGAGGGAATGGAGGAAGAAAGGCGCCTTGCTTTTGTTGCCATGACAAGAGCCAAGAAGAGACTTTATATTTCCGAAGCGGGAGGCAATACCTTTGAGGGAATTCCAAGATATCCTTCAAGATTCATTATGGATATAGACCCGGAGCTTCTGGAATTTAC
>JAILFT010000151.1 GCA_024697425.1 Butyrivibrio sp.
GAGTGTATCACAGGTATATCTCTCTTCTGTTCCGGGGATGGGCTTTCTGTCAGGGCCAACTTCAGCAATGGTAACGGCTGACACGTGGTCTTTGCCCTCGATATCTACTACAGTGTGTGACAGCTTAAGCGGAATGCCATAATCATCAAGACACTGTACAATGTTTCTCTTAAGTCCGCCGGAATAAGGAAGAAGCTCTGCTACTACCTTAACCTTAGCTCCCTCAAGAGTCATTCTTCTTGCCATGATAAGTCCGATATCACCGGATCCCAGGATAACAACCTCACGACCGGGCATATAGCCCTCGATGTTAACAAGTCTCTGGGCTGTACCTGCTGAGAAGATACCTGCGGGACGATATCCGGGAATGTTCAGGGCTCCACGAGGCCTTTCTCTGCAGCCCATTGCAAGGATAACTGCCTTGGCAGGAATCTGGAACATACCGTCTTCTCTGTTCATGGCTGTTACAGTCTTGTCTGCTGCAATATCCATAACCATGGTGTTGAGCTTGTACTCAATACCAAGATCAAGAACCTGTTTAATAAAGCGATAAGCATACTCGGGACCTGTGAGCTCTTCCTTGAAGGTGTGAAGTCCGAAACCGTTGTGAATGCACTGGTTAAGGATTCCGCCAAGCTCATGATCTCTTTCAAGAATTAGAATGCTGTCATTTCCGGCCTCTTTTGCAGCTACAGCTGCTGCAAGACCAGCGGGGCCGCCGCCTACAATTACGATATCATATGTCTTCATGAGCCGCTTACCTCCCCTTTTGTTCTCTCAAGGACAATGTTAGAATTTCCGCCGCTCTTTGTTATCTTCTCATAAGGTATACCAAGCTCGCGGTGAAGGATCTCCATTGTTCTGGGTGAGCAGAATCCGGCCTGGCATCTTCCCATACCGGCTCTTGTCCTTCTCTTAACACCGTCAAGGGATCTTGCGCCAAGAGGTCTGTGGATAGCATCAAGGATCTCGCCCTCAGTGATGGACTCACATCTGCAGATGATGGTTCCATAAGCAGGATTCTCTTTGATGAGAGCGTTTCTCTCTTCTACTGAGAGGCCGTCGGTCTTCTTAACACCCTTACGTGTTCCGATCCAGTTTGCCTTCTCCTTAAGTCCCATCATATCCTTCATCATGTTACCAACCATCTCGCCGATAGCGGGGCTGCTGGTAAGACCGGGAGACTCAATTCCTGCACAGTCGATGAAGCAAGGGGCATCCTCAACTTCCTTGATGATGAACTCATGATGTGACTCATGAGCACGAAGTCCTGCAAAGGATGTGATAACGTTCCTGATAGGAAGATTACGAACATGATCTCCTGCCTTGGCAATAAGATCATCGATTCCGGCTGCTGTTGTGTTGTTGCCTTCCTTGTTCTCAAGGTCAACAGCTGTAGGTCCTACAATAAGGTTACCGTGGATTGTGGGTGATACCAGAACGCCCTTACCAAGATTTGTAGGCTGAGGGAAGATTGTGTGCTTAACATGTCCGCCAACAGTCTTATCAAGGAGGCAATAATCTCCTCTACGAGGTGTGATGTGGATCTTATCAGCACTTACCATATTATGTATTGTATCAGCATAAACACCTGCAGCGTTTACAACGTATCTTGCAACATACTCTCCGTTGTTGGTCCTCAAGTGCCAGTTGCCGTCTTCGCCTTTTTTAATGTCTTCAACTTCTGTGTTGAAACGGAAATCAACGCCGTTCATGTTGGCGTTCTCTGCCATGGCAATATTAAGCTCGAAAGGACAGATGATTCCGCTTGTAGGAGCCCAGAGTGCTCCCTCAACGTTCTCTGAAAGGTTGGGCTCCATCTCAAGAGCTTCCTCTCTGTTAAGAATCTTCAGTTCCTTAACTCCGTTGGCAATACCTCTGTTATAGAGATCCTTAAGTCCATCAAGTGCTTCCTTGTGGATACATACGACCATGGCTCCGTTTCTCTTAAAAGGAATATCCAGGTCTTTGGCCAGGTCTCCCATCATCTCATTGCCTCTGACGTTGAGCTTGGCCATAAGTGAGCCTTCAGCTGCGTCAAATCCGGCATGAACGATGGCGGAATTGGCTTTTGATGTCCCTTCACAGACATCTTCGCATTTCTCCAGTACGCAAACGTTGGTCTCATAACGTGAGAGCTCTCTTGCGACTGCGGATCCGGTAACGCCGGCTCCGATTACGATCACATCGTACAACATAAGTAGTCTCCTTTTTCCGATAAATCCGAAGAAAAGGCGAGAGAAAGCAGACTGTGTTCCCCACAGTTATATGCTCGCTCTCGCCCTCCATTCATTATCAAGTTATTTCTATAATACTTACAATTTGGACTTTGTGCAAGCACCAAATCCTATTCTGTTAGCTTCTTCTTAGAAAGGAAGAGCCATGTAAAGCAGAGATGCTACAACACCACCACAGATAGGAGCTACAAGCGGAATCCATCCATATCCCCAGTTAGCATTCTTCTTGCCGAAGTTAGGAGCAAGGAGCTGATATGCAAGACGAGGAGCTGAATCTCTTGCTGCGTTCATAGCGTATCCTGTAAGTCCACCGAAGGAAGCACCGCAAGCAACGATTACGCCGTATACGAGAACCCAGCTAACTGCTGAATCGCCAGCGTTTCCGGGGATAGCTGCAAGTGTGAATACCAGAACAAATGTAGCTACGAACTCAGAAAGGAAGTTCAGTACAGGATTCGGGATTGAAGGGCCTGTGCAGAAGCATCCGCGAACAACGTCATCATTAGCAGTAGCTTTGATATGATCTCCGTAGAGAACCATAAGAACAGCTGCGCCGCAGAAACCGCCAAGCATCTGAGCGATGATGTAGCCGGGAACAAGTGCCCAATCCATGCCGCCTCTAATAGCAACACCGATTGTTACTGCAGGGTTAAAGTGTGCGCCTGACATTGCACCGAAGGTGAATGCAGGAACCATAACTGCCATACCCCAGCCAATAAGGATGTGAACAGCTCCGCCACCCTTGAAGCCTGACTTCTCTAATGATACGTTACAGCAAACGCCGTCACCAAGAAGTACCAGAATCAATGTTCCAATAAACTCGCCAATGTAAGCACTCATAAAATTTTTACCCCCTTTGAGTAATTTATAGTAATTTTATTCCTCACTTAGTTAGTTGTATCAATCCTTGGCCCATCCAAGAGTTGCGTTAACAGCCTTCTTCCAGCCTTTCAGCTTAGCTTCGCGATCTTCTGCACTCATATCAGGCTTGAATTCCCTGTCGATAGCCCAGTTCTTGATTACGTCTTCCTTGCTTGACCAGAAGCCAACTGCAAGACCTGCCAGGTAAGAAGCACCCATAGCTGTTGTCTCAACACATACAGGACGATGTACGGGAGCATCGATGATATCTGACTGGAACTGCATAAGGAAGTTGTTCTTACATGCACCACCGTCAACCTTAAGAGCTGCAAGCTTGATTCCTGAACCTTCTTCCATAGCACCCAGAACATCGTGTGTCTGAAGTGCAAGAGACTCAAGAGTAGCACGGATGATGTGTTTCTTGTTAACACCACGTGTAAGGCCTACGATAGCTCCACGTGCGTAAGGATCCCAATAAGGAGCACCAAGTCCTGTGAAAGCAGGAACTACATAACATCCGTTTGTATCAGGAACCTGAGTTGCGAAGTACTCGGAATCAGGTGATGTATCAACGAGCTTAACCTCATCACGGAGCCACTGGATAGCTGCGCCTGCTACGAAGATTGAACCCTCAAGAGCATACTCAACCTTGCCGTCAAGACCCCATGCGATTGTTGTAAGAAGTCCGTTGTTAGGGAACTGAGGCTTTGTGCCGATGTTCATCAGCATGAAGCATCCTGTTCCGTATGTGTTCTTAGCCATACCTGACTCGAAGCATGTCTGTCCGAACAAAGCTGCCTGCTGGTCGCCTGCTACGCCTGCGATCTTGATAGGGCCGCCGAAGAACTCGGGATCGGTCTCGCCAAACTCTGTGCTGCTGGAAGGAAGTGCCTTAGGAAGCATGCACATAGGAACCTCGAGCTGTTTGCAAAGCTCTTCATCCCAATCAACTGTGTTGATGTTGAAGATCATTGTTCTGGAAGCATTTGAATAATCTGTTGCGTGTACTTTGCCCTTTGTCAGCTTGAAGATAAGCCAAGAATCAACGGTACCGAAGCAAAGCTCGCCTTTTTCTGCTCTCTCACGAACACCTTCTACGTTGTTAAGGATCCAACGAAGCTTCGTTCCTGAGAAGTAAGGATCGAATACAAGACCGGTCTTGTTGTAAGCTGAGTTGTCAATTCCGGGATACTTGTCCATAAGTTCCTGCTTCATGTCTGCAGTTCTGCGGCACTGCCAAACGATTGCGTGGTAAACAGGCTTTCCTGTAGCCTTCTCCCAAACAATTGTTGTCTCACGCTGATTGGTGATACCGATTGCAGCGATGTCCTGATAAGTAGCCCCAATCTTGTTCATAGCCTCACGAGCAACTGAAAGCTGTGTCTGCCAGATTTCATTAGCATCATGCTCTACCCAGCCGGGATGAGGATAATACTGTGTGAACTCTTTCTGAGCTACAGAACACATTTCACCCTTCTCGTTAAACAGGATACATCTGTTACTGGTTGTACCTGCATCGAGCGCCATAACGTATTTTGCCATTACTAAAACCCTCCTTTTCCTTGTGAAAGAAATATTATTAAAGCCCTCTCGCTTTAATTTCAAGATCACAATTCCCAGACACTCTCATTGGTTGTGGAGATTGCCAGTGCTCCCGCATCGAGAGCATTCATAACGTCTTCCCTGTCAGCAATAAGCCCCCCGGCTATGATCGGTACTCTGCTGACTTTGTTGATCCTGCGGATCATCTTGGGAAGAACTATTCCGGGCAAAAACTCAATTATGTCCGGCTTGACTCCCTGACTCTTAGCCTGCTTCTCAATATTTTGAAGGGCCAGACTGTCCAGGATAAAATATCTGAGTACCGTATTCAGTTCAAGCTCCTTGGCATGAGGGATAAGATTGCTCTTGGTGGTTATGATCCCGTCTGCCTCGGTGTTATTCTTAATGAAGTCAAGGCATACATCCTTGGAGTTGTTGAGGCCCGTTATCAGATCTACATGGACCATGGCGACCTTGCCGGCCTTCTTTATCTTCTTTACTATCTCCGGGATAGAACATATATCCCCGTAAAGAACAAATATCATTTCCACATCTTCCGTCAGCGCCGTGTCCAGACCTTCGTCATTTTTTACAGCCGCAATGATGGGATTAATCTCTATTGTGTTAATAAATTCACGATTTTTCATATCTATAAAACCAAATAAAAAAAGAGCAGACAAAGTAAAATGAGGTTCCCCCTCATTTAACCCTTACTCTTTTCTCAAGGCTCTCAATTTAGTTTTGTATAACCTGCATGATGACTTAAACATTCTGTCCACCGTTTAAACCTTATCCAACTTGTTGATCACATCTTGTTGCGATTACGACCATGGGTCAGTTCTTACGATAAATTTATGATAAATCCTCTTTGTGCAAAATGCAATAGCTAAGTTTATACTATTTTTATTTTTTGTACTTATTAACAAAAATCTTGTACACTTTTTGGCAGATAATAATACGAAAAGTATCATTTTTGCACAAACTCTTTAAAGTGCGAAAGTTTCCGTTAAGTCAAAGTGCGCATATGACTCAGTCTTCTCCCTTGAAGACCTTATCTCGCAGTTTCTTACCGGTAGGTGTCGTAGCAAGTCCTCCTGCAGCTGTTTCCCTGAGAGTCCTTGGCAATGCATCTCCCACTTCTCTCATGGCGTCAATGCACTCATCCGCGGGAATCTCCGAAGCAATACCCGCAAGAGCCATATCGGCGGCCGAAAAAGCTATCATAAGCCCGGAGACATTTCTCTTGATACAGGGTATCTCCACCAGTCCTCCCACGGGATCGCAGACCAGCCCCATCTGATTGGCAATGGCAATAGCGCAGGCATCGGCACATTGCGATGGTGTACCACCCATAAGCTCAGTAAGAGCAGCCGCAGCCATAGCAGCGGCGCTTCCGCACTCCGCCTGACATCCGCCCTCTGCCCCCGCAAGGCTTGCCTTATTGGCAATCACCATGCCGAAGGCTCCCGATGTGAACATGGACATCACTATATCTTTTTCCTGAAATCCTCTGTCTTCATACAGAGTCACAAGGCAGCCCGGAAGAATTCCGCAGCTTCCCGCAGTGGGCGCAGCAACTATCTTGCCCATGGCCGCATTGCATCCTGCCACAGCAAGGGCTCTTGCAATAGCCTTTGACATCTGCCTGCCACAGAGGGTCTCGCCCTCACCGCAGGCATACTCACTCATTTTATAGCCTTCACCGCCGGTAAGACCCGACATTGACTTCTGATCCGGCTTAAGCCCCTCTACCACCGACTGCCTCATTATCTCAAAGTTAAGCTGCATCTTCTCGTACAGCTGCAGAGTGGTCATCTCCATTGCGGCGGCCTGATCCTCAAGGACCAGCTCGCTAATCTTAATATTTCTGTGCTCAGCTTTCTCAACAAGCTGGCTTATGCTGTCATATTTGATCATAGTTAAACCCTTCTGATAAGGATCGCATTGGTAACATGCTCAATCCCGCGAATATCGTCTACAAGCTTCTCCGGAGGCTGGTTATCCACCTCAATCGTCATGATGGCGTCACCGCCCTTCTCCTGCCTGGAAAGCCTGAAATTGGAGATGTTCAGGTCCGAATACCCCCAGTGCATCATGTTTGTGACGCTGGCAATAACCCCGGGCCTGTCTTCATGCATCACCAGAATGGTATTGTTGTCCCCGTTGAACTCAACCTTCATGCCGTTTATGCTGTTGACCATAATGTTGCCGCCGCCGATGCTGGCTCCCTGCATCACGCCGTCCGTTCCATCCTTAAGAAAGTAGTGGATCCTGGCGGTATTGGGATGAGCACCCTTAATGTTCTCTTTGGTAAAGCTGTAGCCGATGCCTCTTTTGTCCGCAATATCCAGAGCATCCCTGATCTCGGGGGAATAACTCTTGTAGCCCATGATCCCCGCCAGAAGCGCTCTGTCCGTGCCATGCCCCTTGTAGGTCTGGGCAAAAGAGCCTGATAAGGTGATCTCAACTCTGCCAAGCTCCCGGTTATCAACCAGCTTATTCACCACTCTTCCAAGGCGCACCGCACCTGCCGTATGAGAGCTTGAAGGTCCTATCATTACCGGACCTATTATATCGAAAACGTTCATATATACCTGCTTTCT
>JAILFT010000137.1 GCA_024697425.1 Butyrivibrio sp.
CGTGCTTGCACGCAATGACAGTGTCGGCTATATGACGAGCAACACGAACGAGGAAATGCGAAGCATTTTCGAGTTTGTGTCTGCTTCACACGAAGAAAGGCAGAGTCATGCAGTCGACACTGTAATGCGTGCTTGCACGCAGCGCACAAATAGGAGGAGATATCAATGATCAAGGAAGCAATCGTAAAAATCGTAAACAAAGAGGACCTCACCTATGACGAGGCCTACGCTGTAATGAATGAGATCATGAGCGGAGAGACCACCCCCACTCAGAATGCCGCTTTTCTGGCAGCTCTTTCCACTAAGAGCGCAAGGGCAGAGACCACAGATGAGATCGCAGGCTGCGCAGCTGCCATGAGGGACCACGCAACAAAGGTTGACACTAAAATGGATGTATTTGAGATTGTGGGAACCGGCGGAGATAACGCAGGAAGCTTCAATATTTCCACAACCTCTGCTCTGGTTGCGGCAGCAGGCGGAATGAAGGTTGCCAAGCACGGTAACAGGGCAGCTTCCAGTAAGTGCGGAACAGCTGATTGCCTTGAAGCTCTTGGAGTTAACATTCAGCAGAGCCCTGAGAGATGCATAGAACTTCTTGAGGAGGCAGGCATGTGCTTCTTCTTCGCACAGAAGTATCACACCTCCATGAAGTATGTGGGACCCATCAGAAAGGAACTGGGATTCAGGACAGTGTTCAATATCCTTGGACCTCTGACAAACCCCGGATCACCTAAGATGCAGCTCCTTGGTGTATACGATGAATACCTGGTTGAGCCGCTGGCGCAGGTTCTTGTAAGTCTTGGAGTAACAAGAGGAATGGTTGTATACGGTCTTGATAAGCTGGACGAGATTTCCTTAAGCTGCGACACCAAGATCTGCGAGATCAAGGACGGATGGTACAAGACCTACACCATTTCCCCTGAGGACTTCGGCTTTACAAAATGCGACAAGAGCGAGCTGGTTGGAGGAACTCCCGAGGAGAACGCACAGATAACTCTTGGAATCCTCAAGGGTGACAAGGGCCCAAAGAGAGATGCGGTTCTCATGAACGCAGGCGCTTCTCTCTACATCGGAGGAAAGGCTGATACCTTTGCTGATGGCGTGAAGCTTGCAGCAGAGCTTATCGATTCGGGCAAGGCTCTTGAAACCCTGAACAAGGTGATCGAAGTATCAAACCGCCCTGAAGCATAAGAAAGGACCAGTGCAATGACCATTCTTGATGAGATAGCTGCAGAAACCCGCCGCAGGGTAGCCCGGGCAAAAGAGCTGGCGCCCTTAGCGGAAGTTAAGGCAAAAGCCCTGGCGCTTCCAAAGAAAAACTTTGAATTTGAAAAAGCCCTCAAGGGAGACGATATTTCTTTTATCTGCGAATGCAAAAAAGCATCGCCTTCAAAGGGGATAATTGCTGAAGATTTCCCCTACCTGGATATAGCAAGGCAGTACGAGAAAGCCGGAGCCGACTGCATATCGGTGCTGACGGAGCCAAGGTGGTTCCTTGGAAAAGATGAGTACCTTAAGGAGATTGCAGAAAGCGTAAACATCCCGTGCCTTCGAAAGGACTTCACAGTGGATGAATACATGATCTACGAGGGAAGGCTCCTTGGCGCATCAGCGGTGCTTCTTATCTGTTCCATACTTACGAAAGAGCAGATAGAGGAATACATAAGGATCTGCGATGCTATGGGGCTCTCTGCATTGGTGGAAGCCCATGACGAGGCAGAAGTAAAGATGGCAATAGATGCAGGAGCAAGGATTATCGGAGTCAACAACAGGAATCTCAAGGACTTTACCGTTGATACCAATAACAGCAAAAAGCTAAGAAGCCTTATCCCTTCGGATGTTATCTTTGTTTCCGAGAGCGGAGTGAAGGGACCAGAGGATGTGAGAGCCATTAAGGAGATCGGCGCAGATGCGGTTCTTGTGGGAGAGACCCTGATGAGAGCAGAGGACAAAAAAGCAAAACTGGCTGAGCTTAAAGGGGAACTGTAAAATATGCAGCTAAGTAGCTAAGACCCAAAAGACAAGCTATGAGGGATCACAGATGAACAGTACAAAGATCAAGCTCTGCGGCCTAAGCCGCCTTGAAGATATAAAAGAGGCCAACAGACTAAAGCCTGACTATATAGGCTTTGTCTTCTGGGAGAAAAGCAGGCGAAACGTTCCTTTCGATAAAGCCTGGGAGCTGAAGATGGCTCTTTTGCCCGGAATAAAGGCAGTTGGGGTTTTCGTTGACGAAGCTCCCGAAAGAATAGCCGGTCTTCTGAAAGAGGGAACCATAGATGCGGCGCAGCTTCATGGGCATGAGGACGAAGAGTACATAAAAAGGCTTCGGAAACTGGCCCCGGGAAAGCCAATAATTAAGGCCTTTGTGATACGAAACAAAGAAGACCTTGAAGCGGCAGAGAAGTCCTCGGCGGACCTGCTTCTTCTGGATTCGGGAACAGGAACGGGGAAAGCTTTTGACCATGAGCTGTTAAAAGAAGCAGCTATCACAAAACCATATTTTCTGGCAGGGGGACTTGGCCCCGATAACGTTGGAAAGGCCATAGATGTTCTAAGCCCCTTCGGAGTGGATGTAAGCTCCGGGATTGAGACAGAAGGGGTAAAAGACCCGGTGAAGATGAAACAGTTTACGGATGCGGTGCGATGCGCCGGCAATGATACAGACGAAAAGCGCTGACAAGAGGAGAGTATATTATGACAAATCAAAACGGCAGATTCGGAGTACACGGAGGACAATACATACCTGAGACTTTGATGAACGCAGTGATAGAGCTGGAGGAGGCCTACAACAAATATAAGAATGACCCGGAGTTTAACAGGGAGCTTACCGAGCTTTTGAACGAATATGCGGGAAGACCCTCAAGGCTTTATTACGCAGAGAAGATGACAAAGGACCTTGGCGGGGCCAAGATCTACCTTAAGAGAGAGGACCTTAACCACACAGGTTCCCACAAGATCAACAATGTGCTGGGCCAGGCACTTCTTGCAAAGAAGATGGGTAAGACAAGGCTTATTGCAGAGACCGGCGCGGGACAGCACGGGGTAGCAACCGCTACGGCAGCAGCACTTATGGGCATGGAGTGCGTGGTGTTCATGGGAGAAGAGGACACCAAGAGGCAGGCCCTTAACGTATACAGAATGAGGCTCCTTGGAGCAGAGGTCATCCCTGTGACAACGGGGACCGCCACCTTAAAGGATGCGGTATCTGAGGCCATGAGAGAGTGGACCAGCAGGATTGACGACACCCATTACTGCCTGGGGTCCGTAATGGGACCCCACCCTTTTCCTACCATCGTAAGGGATTTTCAGGCAGTGATTTCAAAAGAGATAAAAGAAGAGATATTAAAGAAGGAGGGCAGGCTCCCTGATGTGGTCATGGCCTGCGTAGGCGGCGGCTCCAATGCCATCGGAACCTTCTATAATTTCATTGAAGACAAGGATGTGCAGCTTATAGGCTGCGAAGCTGCGGGCAGAGGTGTTGATACCTTTGAGACCGCTGCCACCATAGCAACAGGAAGACTTGGAATCTTCCACGGCATGAAGTCCTACTTCTGTCAGGATGAGTATGGTCAGATTGCTCCTGTGTATTCCATTTCCGCAGGACTTGATTACCCGGGTATCGGACCGGAGCATGCGCATCTTCATGATATCGGCAGGGCACAGTACGTGCCTGTTACAGATGACGAGGCAGTAAACGCCTTCGAGTACCTTGCTAAGACTGAGGGCATCATTCCCGCCATTGAGTCGGCCCATGCTGTGGCTCATGCCATTAAGCTGGCGCCCACAATGGACAAGGACAAGATCATCGTTATTACAATTTCAGGCCGCGGAGACAAGGACTGTGCAGCCATTGCCCGCTACAGAGGGGAGGATATCCATGAGTAATATTAAAAAGGCATTTGAGAATAACAAAGCATTTATCGCATTCATAACCTGTGGCGATCCGGACCTGGAGACCACAGCCAGGGTAGTCAGGGCAGCAGCAGAAAACGGCGCTGACCTTATCGAGCTGGGAATCCCTTTCTCTGATCCCACAGCTGAGGGCCCTGTGATCCAGGGGGCAAATCTTCGCGCCCTTACTGGAGGGGTTACCACAGACAAGATTTTTGACCTGGTAAAAGACCTTCGAAAGGATGTCACAATCCCCATGGTATTTATGACCTATGCCAATGTGGTCTATTCCTACGGTGCGGAGCGCTTCATTTCTACCTGCAGTCAGATCGGCATCGACGGAATCATCCTTCCGGATCTTCCCTTCGAGGAGAAGGAGGAGTTTCTTCCTGTCTGCCACAAGTACGGGGTGGACCTGATATCCCTTATCGCTCCTACTTCCGAAAACCGCATTGCAATGATAGCAAAAGAGGCTGAGGGCTTCATCTACGTGGTTTCAAGCCTTGGTGTAACCGGAACCAGGACAAGTATCACCACCGACCTTGGTTCCATCGTAAACGCAATCCGCGAGAGCACAGATGTTCCCTGTGCCATCGGCTTTGGCATATCAACGCCGGAGCAGGCAAAGGCCATGGCCGCAATTTCTGACGGCGCCATCGTTGGCTCAGCCATCATCAAGATCATAGAGAAGTACGGCAAAGACGCTCCAAAGTATGTGGGCGAGTATGTAAGCAGCATGAAACAGGGGGTTCTGGCTTCATGATCCCGGGAGGGGAAGAACAATGACAGATTTTTCAATAACATTAGAAGAGGCAAAAGAAATAGCTGCTTCCGGGTCCTACAACGTCATACCGGTAAGCTGCAGCATAATGAGTGACATCATCACTCCAATAGAGCTTATGAGAAAGCTCAAGAAGGTCTCCACCCATTGCTACATGCTGGAGTCCGCTCAGGCCAATGAGTACTGGGGCAGATACACCTTCATGGGCTATGATCCCAAGATGGCCATAAGCTGCATGGACGGGGAGCTTACCGTCAGCAGCAGATGCGACGAGGAAAGTGAAGGCGGCGATGGAGAAGCTGCATTTACTTCCGGAAGCAATCTTGAAGACAAGGTCTACAAAACAGACAAGCCCTGGGAGATCCTTCGCACTATCCTTGAAGACTACAAGAGCCCAAGGCTTGAGGATATGCCGCCCTTTACAGGCGGCCTTGTGGGATATTTTTCCTTTGATTATTTTTGTTACTGCGAGCCAAGCGCAAGAAGAACTGTCGAGGACAGCGATGCTTTTAAGGACCTTGACCTTATGCTTTTTGACAGGGTCATTGCCTTTGACAATGTTTCACAGAAGATAATTCTTATAGTCAATGCAAGGTGCGATGACATAGAAGCAGGATACGGGAAGGCCAAAGAAGAGCTTCTTCGAATGCGGGACCTTATCCATCACGGAGAAAAGTCTCAGGAGGAGAGGGGAAAACTTACCGGAGAGGTGACGGCTCTTTTTACAAAGGACGAGTACTGCGACATGGTTGAGAGAGGAAAGCGCCATATCAGGGAGGGAGATATCTTCCAGATCGTGCTCTCCAACAGACTTTCCGCGCCCTTTAAGGGGAGTCTTCTTGATACCTACAGGGTTCTTAGGACTATCAATCCTTCCCCCTACATGTTTTATTTTTCAGGTACTGATGTGGAGGTGGCAGGGGCCTCACCGGAGACCCTGGTAAAGCTTGAGGATGGCATCCTTCACACCTTCCCCCTGGCAGGCACAAGGCCAAGGGGCAAGACCAGGCAGGAGGACGAGGCGTTGGAAAAAGAGCTTCTGGCCGACGAGAAGGAGCTTGCAGAGCACAACATGCTGGTGGACCTTGGCAGAAACGACCTTGGCAGGATCAGCGAATTCGGAAGCGTGGAGGTGGAGAAACTCCATTCCATTGAGAGATATTCCCATGTCATGCATATCGGTTCCACAGTCCGCGGAAAGATCAGGAAGGAATATGATGCGCTGGATGCCATAAATGCGGTGCTGCCTGCGGGAACTCTCTCGGGAGCACCCAAGATAAGAGCAGTTCAGCTCATTGGAGACCTTGAAAACAACAAGCGCGGTATTTACGGCGGTGCCATCGGCTACATTGATTTTGCCGGAAACATGGACACCTGCATCGCCATCCGCCTTGTGTACAAGAAGAACGACAGGGTGTATGTAAGAAGCGGAGCGGGGATAGTTGCCGATTCCAATCCCGAGAAGGAATATCAGGAGTGCCTGAACAAGGCAAAAGCATCCCTTCGCTCCCTGGAACTCTCACAGGAGGTGGACGCATGATACTGCTTATAGACAATTACGACAGCTTCTCCTACAACCTGTTTCAGTTCATCGGAGAGATTGATCCGGACATTAAGGTGATCAGAAACGATGAGATGACAATTGACGGGATCCGTGCTCTTTCTCCCGACAGGATCATCCTTTCTCCCGGCCCGGGAAGACCCGAGGATGCAGGCATCATCGTAGAGGCAGCAAAGACTCTGGGAAAAGAGATCCCGACCCTGGGGGTATGTCTTGGCCATCAGGCAATATGTATGGCCTTTGGAGCCACCGTGACCTATGCCAAAGAGCTGATGCACGGCAAGCAGTCTGTGGTTAAGTTCGACAGGGACTGCCTATTGTTTAAGGACTGCCCGGAAAACGCAAAAGTAGCCAGATATCATTCTCTGGCAGCAGATCCTTCTACCATGCCTGATTGTCTTAAGGTAACCGCGGTAACGGAGGATGGTGAGATCATGGCAGTTGAGCACAGGGATTACCCCATCTACGGTGTCCAGTTTCACCCGGAATCCATCATGACTCCCGACGGCAAAACAATGCTAAGGAGCTTCATTGGGGATGGCTCTAACTGACTCTCAGGGAATGATACATGTTATACCCGGCGGCCAAATGTGGCCGCCTTTTTTACTGCAGCTTTTGCCCCAAGATGCTATGATAAATAATAACCAACGATTATTAGGAGACAATGACAATCTCCCCAAAGGAGCACTCAATGAAATACAGCTTACTATTCCCTGATCAAAGCCTGGAATACAGAAAGACCAGCGACCTGACGGTGCATGACATCGGCATGGACAGCGTTCTTCTGAAACTCTCGGAGGAGAAGAACGAGCAGACCTATATCACCAACGTGATGAAGATGATCACAGCCGACCCTGCAAATGCCCGCTTCAGAAGCGATGTCTTTGACGACATATACAGAAATAAGAAGATGCGAGAGGAACTTTTAGAGCTCCTTGATAAGGTGGACTTTCTTAAGGAATACGGCAGCTACAAGCATGACAACGACCATGATCCCGGAGTCTGGGACCTTCTCCACAGACTGGAGGAGATAAACGATTACATCGAGAGTATCGGTGCCATCTACAAGTGCCTGTCAGATGCGGATATACATTCCGAGGGGCTCCTTGGCCTTAAGAAGTATGTCAGTGACCTGTACGAGGACAACGGCTTTGAAGGACTGAAGAAAGACATCAAAAACCTTCGGGCTGACACAGGCAATTTAAAGAGCGTCACTGTGGGCATCAACTTAAATGAGCGCTTTGAGGCCAGCGGAATAGGGCTTATCTCCATCAACAACAAGCCCTTTACCAAGGCACCTCTTGTGAGCCACTTCATGGATAAGGTCTCGGGAAAAGACATAATAAATGAGGGCACGGACTGGAAAGAGGGCTACAGATTCGACGAGATAACTGCAAAAAGCCCCTACAGTGACGGGCGGGAGTTCATTCCTCCGGCTTTCAGTCCCCTTGCCATGATGAGCATCATGAAGGTCTCGGAAGCCGATGAGACCACAAGAACAGTCACCAACTACATGGACAAGATAACCGACAGGATGCTGAGCCAGACGGCAAAGCATCTTCGAAATGTCCTTAACAGATACACCATGCTCACCGTCACAGACATAACGGACCTTATGCCTGAGTTTATATTCTACATAAGGTGGGCGGAGTATATTGAGAAGATGACAGCCAAGGGAGCAACCTTCTGTAAACCGCTGGCATTAGACCCCGGCGAATGCGAAGGCTCTTTTTCCATGAGATCCGAAGGAGTATACAATATCAAGCTTCTTGCGGAGCACAGCGGGGACACCATCGGTGACATAGTAACCAACTGCCTGGATTTTTCCGATGAGCACACTCTGTATATTCTTACCGGTGCCAATATGGGCGGCAAGACCACAATAACCCAGACCATTGGACAGCTCTTTTTCATAGCACAGGCGGGGATCTATGTGCCGGCAGCGAAGTTTGAATATGTTCCTGTGGACGACATATTCACCCACTTTCCTGCGGATGAGGACAAGACCATGGACCTTGGCCGTCTTGGCGAGGAGTGCAAGCGCTTCAAGGAGATCTACGAGCTTGCTTCGGAAAAAAGTCTGATGCTTCTCAATGAGACTTTCTCAACCACCTCATTTGAAGAGGGCTACTATATTGCCAGGGACTGCTCTAAGGCGATACTGCGAAAGGGCATCAGGACCATCTATAACACCCATATGCACAAGCTTGCAATGGAGATAGATTCCATCAATGACGAGGCGTATAAGGCAAAAGCTGCTTCCCTTGTGGTAAAAGCAGAAGAAGGCAGAAGGCTGTACGAAGTTGAGGTTGCACCGCCCAAGGGTCTGTCCTACGCCAGAGACATCGCGGAGAAATACGGGGTGACCTTTGAAATGCTGACAAAATAAGCTCTTTTCACAGCGCATCTAATGAGATATACTGAATTCTTAATAACGGGGGTGCGTCATGAAGCTTATCAAAAAGTTTATTCCATATTACAGACCATATATAGGAGTGTTTCTCTTAGACCTTTTGTGTGCTACGGTGCTGTCGGTTATCGACCTGGCATTTCCGCAGTTCCTAAGGCGTCTTCGGGAGACACTTTTTCTTGAGAGCCCGGATCTTATCTTAAAAAGACTCGGCGTCATCGCGGCTCTTTTGCTTGCCATGTATCTTGTAAGATCCCTCTGCAGATACTACGTGGCCTATCAGGGACACATGATGGGAGCCCGGATGGAATCCACCATGCGCCGGGAGCTGTTTGAGCGGTTCGAAGCATTTTCTTTTTCCTACTATGATACCCATAACACCGGAGAGATGATGAGTAAGCTGATCTCGGATCTGTTCGACATCTCCGAGCTTGCCCACCACGGACCTGAGAATATCTTTATCTCCGTGATCAAGATCATAGGCTCTTTCATCCTTCTTATGCATATCAATGTGCCTATGACCCTGTGCCTTGTGACGGTGGTGTTCTTCATGGCCATTTTCTCAGTGAGCCAGAACAAGCGCATGAGGGCTACATTTTCCGACAACAGGAAGAAGATTGCCGGCATCAACTCCTCACTTCAGGACACCCTTGGAGGAATAAGGGTTGTGAAGTCCTTCACCGGTGAAGCCATCGAGCAGGAGAAGTTCGACAGGTCCAATATAGCTTTCCTTGATTCCAAGAAAGCCAACTACAGGCAGATGGCCCTTTTCTTCTCGGGGAACAATTTCTTCGAGGGACTTATGTATATTGCGGTTCTCGTGGCGGGCGGATTTTTCATTGCCAAGGGAACCCTTACCGTTGAGGACCTTGCCATCTATGCGCTGTACATCAGCATCTTCATTAACCCCGTCCATGTTCTTGTGGAGTTCACAGAGCAGCTCCAGAAGGGACTTGCGGGCTTTGAGAGATTTTCTGAGGTCATGGATACCATGCCTGAGATTGTGGACGATCCTGATGCAGGAGAGCTTAAGGACGTCAAGGGTGTTATTGATTACGAGGATGTTTCTTTCTCCTATGAAAAAGAGGAGACGGTTTTAAATCATATAAATCTCCATGTGGAGGCAGGAAAATCCGTGGCTATCGTCGGACCTTCAGGTGGCGGCAAGACCACGCTGTGCTCACTGCTTCCAAGGTTTTACGATGTTACGGGCGGTCGTGTTCTTATTGACGGCACCGACATAAGGACCGTGACCCAGAAGTCCCTGCGCTCCTTTATCGGCATCGTGCAGCAGGACGTATATCTTTTTAACGGCACGGTAAAAGAGAATATCGCCTACGGAAGGCTTGATGCCACCATGGAGGA
>JAILFT010000165.1 GCA_024697425.1 Butyrivibrio sp.
CGAAGGTGACCAGACAATTCACGTATTCCTTTACATGCAGGAGCACGAGAAGGACATCTACCAGAAGCTCATCGACGAGTTCGTTGAAGAGCACAAGGATCAGGTTAAGGAAGTTGTCTTCGAGGTTACAACTCAGGACGAATACAACCAGAAGATGATCGCCAACATGACTGCCAACGATATGCCCGATGTATTCTATGTAGGACCCGCAGCAGTTCGTTCTTATGTAGACAACGGCTATGTTCTTCCTCTTGACAACTACGTTGATGCTGATACAATCGGCAAGATCTGGGGAACAACCCAGGAGATCTACCGCTATGACGGAACCAATATCGGAAGCGGTCCTCTCTATGCATTCCCTAAGGATCTTTCCTGCTTCGCATTCGCTTACAACCAGGACCTCTTCGATGCAGCAGGTCTTGACTATCCCGATCCCAACAAGCCTTATACCTATGATGAGTTCGTAGAAGTATGTAAGGCTCTTACAAAGGATACAGACGGTGACGGCGAAGTTGATCAGTGGGGCGTTGCCTGCGCAGATCAGTGGGGCATGACTCCTATCCTCTATTCAAACGGCGTTAAGTTCCTTAACGAGGACATGACAAAGGTTAACGTAGCTAACAACCCTCAGCTTACAGAGGCTCTTACATTCTACACAGACCTTACAAGAAACGGCCTTACACCTTCAGTTGAGCAGGACACAGCTCTTGGCGGATATCAGAGATGGCTCGACGGACAGGTTGCATTCTACGCCTGCGGTACATGGGACGTAGCAGCATTCATGGATCCCAACACCTTCCCTTACAAGTGGAACCTCTGCGGATGGCCTGTAGGACCTTCAGGTGACGGTAAATCTCACACATGGATGGGTTCTGTAGGATATGCAGTTTCAGCAACAACCGAGTATCCTGACCTCTGCGCAGAGCTCGTTGCCAAGCTTTCTACTGACGAGGATGGACAGAGAGCAGTTTCAGGTATTACAACCGGCGCTTCAATCCAGCTTCCCAACATTGTTGACCTTGCATATGGCGAGTTCAAGGATGCCGTAGCTGACGGAACAGTTCCTTACGCTTCAGATGTAGACGTAATCTTCGGTTACTTTGATAACAACGATCACTATGCAGCAGCTCTTCAGGAAATGGATTATACCTACAACTCAGAGTGGTTCACACCTTTCTGGTCAGGTGTATTCAACATCAAGAACGGCGACATCGAGGTTCAGGATTACCTCAATCAGGTTGAGCCCGAGATGCAGGAGCTTCTTGACGAAGCAATCGAGCTTCAGAATTCAGCAACAAAGTAATTCAAGGGCATTAACCGGCTTATAAATCACACAGAGCCCCTCAGTATCGTTATTACAGAGGGGCTCATTTTATAAGATTTAACAGGAGTAAAAAATGGCAAAGACAAAAGTAAAAGTCCATAGGTCTGCTATGGCAAAAAGAGAAGAGCGCTGGGCATGGCTTTTTATCGCTCCTCCCTTCATCGGATTTATGCTTTTCATGGCCTACCCCATCGTATTTGCGCTTGTGGCAAGTACCAGTAAATGGACCGGAGTAAACTCCCTTCTTGGCAATATCGTAGGCCTTCGCAACTACATCAAGATCTTTTCCGATGCTAAATTCTGGAAATCCATGGCCACCACCATCATATACATGATTGGTATCCCAATCGGCATGATCCTTGGAATGACCATAGCCATGGGTCTCAACAGGAAGATTCCCGGAAAAAGAGCTCTCACAACCATGTACTACGTTCCTGTGGTATCCTCTCTGGTTGCTGTTTCAATCCTCTGGGCATGGGTATTTAACTACGACTACGGCCTCCTCAACGGAATATACAAATTCCTGACAGGAGCTCACGGCCCCAACTGGCTCGGTGACGAGCACATGGTAAAGATTTCCATGATAATCTTCATGGTATGGAAAGGCCTTGGCGGCACTGTGATCCTGTATCTTGCAGGACTCCAGAATATACCGAGGGACTACTATGAGGCCGCCATGATCGATGGCGCCAACGGCTGGGATAAATTCAGAAACATCACTCTCCCGCTGCTTTCCCCTGTTACCTTCTATGTACTTATAACCTCCCTCATAGGTGGCTTCCAGGTATTCGTAGAGGTTCAGGTCATGACCCCCAACGGAGGTCCCAACTACAGTTCCGCAACAGTTGTATTCTACCTGTTTGAAAAAGCCTTCACCAACGGCCAGCTTGGCTACGGAAGCGCAGTTGCGGTAATTCTAGCGATCATCATATTCATTATCACAGCCTTTAACTTCTGGGGCCAGGATAAATGGGTAAAGACTATAGATTAAGGAGGTGTGACTATGGATATATCAATTTCAAAACCCAAATCCAACGGCAAAGATTATCAGTCTTCTCAGGTCACCACTTCCAAGGACAAGGTCCTGAACATAATAATCTTTATTTTGCTGTTTCTTTTTGCCCTTACAATGGTGTTTCCTCTGATCTACATGGTGGCCACATCATTTATGACAAAAAACCAGATACTTTCCGGAACTCTTACCATCATTCCCGACCCGATACTTATCGGCAAGTATTCGGAAGTGCTCAAGAAAGGCCAGTTTATCAGCGGTATCATAAACACAGTGAAGGTTGAGGTGCCGGTACTGCTTATCGGCGGCTTCACTTCATCACTTGCAGCCTTCGCCTTTGCAAAGATGGAATTCAGAGGCAAGAACGCTCTTTTCCTGGCTCTTCTTGCAACAATCATGATACCCTTTGCGGTTGTAATGATCCCTCAGTACGTTCTCTTCACAAAGCTTGGCTGGACCAATTCTCTGGCACCCCTTATCATCCCGGGATGCTTTGGAAACGTGAGCATGATCTTCTTCCTTCGTCAGAACCTTTACAGCATCCCTTCCGACCTGATGGACGCTGCCAAGATTGACGGGTGTAACTATTTCGGTATTTACTGGAAGATCTTCCTTCCCCTTATGAAAGGTGCTCTGGGAACTCAGCTGATGCTGTGGTTCATGGGAATATGGAACGACTATCTTGCTCCCACAATTTTCCTTAGAAGTGAGAAGCAGTGGACATTGCAGGTAGTTATCCGTTCCTTCAACCATTACTATGCGATCCAGAGTGATTATGCCCTTATCATGGCGGCTTCCGTTATCGCCATGCTGCCCACCCTGCTGTTATTCTTCGCTTTCCAGCGGGTTATCATTGAATCCATTGCCATCAGCGGAATTAAGTGATCACGGGCATATAACCTTGTTTTTAGATTTATTTAAAAGTATAATTGAAATCTGAAATAGTTTATCGCACTTTAAAGATTGGGGATATTATGCTGCATATTAAGACACTTGACGAGGGGCTGGAGCTTTTCAAGGCTCTGGGCTCCGATATCAGGATTGAGATCATCAAGATATTACTTAATGAAAACGCAATGAATATGAACGAGCTGGCAAGCCGCCTTAACATCACCAACGGCGCCCTTACCAGCCACATCAAGAAACTGGAGGAATGCGGTGTTGTAACCGTTTCCTCAGAGGCTTCCGGCCACGGCAACCAGAAGGTCTGCTCCGTACACCTGGACAAGATACTTATTGACCTTCAGGACAAGCCACAGAACGAGAACATCTACACCACCGATATCAAGGTGGGCCTGTTCTCAGATTACCAGGTATTCCCCACCTGCGGCCTTGCAACTTCCAAAAAGCTTATCGGAGAGGTGGACGACACAAGATACTTTGCCCATCCTGACAGATACAAAGCCGATATCCTGTGGTTTACCAAGGGTTATGTGGAGTACAGCATTCCGAATTTTGTTCCCGCCAACCAGAAGATCGATGAGATCTGTGTCTCTTTGGAGCTTAGCTCCGAGGCTCCCGGCGTCAACAACGTATGGCCTTCGGATATTTACTTCTATCTCAACGGAACGCAGCTTGGAACCTGGACTTCTCCCGGAGATTTCGGCGACGTGAAGGGTATCTTCACCCCTGACTGGTGGTTCCCCAACTGGAACCAGTACGGACTTCTTAAGATGCTGGTTCTTAACCACAAGGGAACCTTCATAGACGGACTTAAGATCTCCGACGTGACCATCGACCAGTTCGGCCTCACCTCCAAGAGCGCACTCAAGCTCAAGCTGGCCATTCCCGATGATGCAGAGCATGTCGGCGGCCTTACGATTTTCGGCAGAGGCTTTGGCAACTACAATCAGGACATCAATGTCAAGATGGCCTACAGCCCTATCGAAAACTGAGCTCCCGCTCATAAAATATCAGTACTGCAACAAAGCCCCTCCCGCATCCTACGGGAAGGGCTTTTTCCATATTGAAAATATCATTTTTCCACAACTATTATGCAATTTGAATCAGGGTATTCCACCACATTCTCTTTTTCATCCAGAAGATCCAGATACTTGCCCAGGTTGTCCGGATAACCGGGCTCCAGAAGCTCTTCCGCAAAAATGATCTTTGCCCCAAGGCCCTCAAGAAAGTCTCTGTACTCTTTTAGCGTGAAGTATCCGAACTGCTCCTGAACCTCATGAGCATAGCTCTCGTTCCCCCAGGTATAGGTAAAAAGAAACTCCCTTATAAAGTTGATATCTCCGGTGACTGTAAGACTGTTCTCATCAACCTCCGTCACCTTTTCCTCCTCCGGAATGTCCTTAAGTCCCTTAAAATCCCTCATATAGTTCTTAAAGAAATCAAGGCCTGCTGCCGTCCTGAACCTTATCTTCCTGACAGCTCTTCCCTCGGTCTTAACACCATCCCTTATGATGATCCTTCCACCACTCTCCAGACTGTCATAAGCGTTGCGAAGCGCCTTCTTTACGCTGTCTATCTCAAACCTTCCATTCTCCGTCTGCGTATATGAATAAATCTCATGAAGGATTGAGGAAAAGATAACACTGCCAACCTTTGGCTCCATCTTCTCATCCACAAAATTGTGAGCTCTTACCTCCCATCCATGTCCTTCCCGGTTCTTCTTTATTCCCAGGGCCTCTATGACATTTGCGGAGATATCTGTACCTATCACCTTTTTGTCCGGATACCTGGCTTCCAGCTTATCGAGGAGAATTCCTCCGCCGGATCCCACATCTACCACGCTGTCGCCTGCCACATAGTCTATTATGCCATCCTTCGTGCTCTCGGACACATCATTCATGGTCCTTAGATACTTGTCCTCGTTGTTGAGTCTGTCAAATGCATCACGTCTGAATCCGAACATATCATACAGAACGATGATGCTCTTCTCAAAGGTAAGAAGCCCGCTCCTTTCCGCCTCTACACAGAAATCAATGAGCTTCTCGCACACAGGCGAAAACCTGAAATCAATATAGGCAGATCCGTTCTCTATCTTCACATCTATATTCACATTCTGGACAGATGCGTCCAAAAGATATTTCTCAATTATGCGCTTCTTATAAATATTTATATGCTTTTTACCCTCATAGTCGTAATTAAGACTATCGGCAAGAGGCTTGAAATTCAGATGCGATACCTCTTTTCCCAAATCATCTATAACCCTTAGGGCATTGGCAAGAATGGCCCTGATCTGACCCATGTTAAAGCTCGAGAGAGCAGCCTCAAAGTACCACAGTTCAAATCGAGGGAAGATTTTATCTTCAAAAAAACTTACGTCATTATCGAAAAACTCGATCTCTCCGGGACACAGCTTCTGAAGCCTGTGTTGAGGTGAATACTCATGGATCTCACCCCTTACGATCTCCTCCACATGGGACTCAACACTCCTTCTGACCCTCTTCCAGATATCCTCACTGACCGCCCTTATAATACACTCGTTAAGCGCCATAAGAAGCGGCTTAAGGTCTTCTCTTTGTATATTTGTCAGTTCCTCATTTACAGCAAAAGAGATCTCACCTCGGATTGCCTGTCCCACAACGCCATGGGTCTTTATCAGGGTGTAAACTAATCCTTCATCCCCGGTGGCATCCCTGTAGATCTCTGCCGATGCAATATTGTGGATATCCAGAGGGTATCCCTTTTTTATCCAGTCCGCCCTCTCCTTTGAAAGGCCTCCTTTGGCCACTTCAGACCACTTGAGGGTCGTACTTACCGTTTTTACGGTGTCCGGTAATAAGCCGTCTCTTTTCTCAATCTCGTCCAGAATATCCAGCGTTCTCATGACATACATGAGTGTTTCTTTTCCGGAAAGGCTTCCCATACTCTCCAGACGCTCCGAATTCACATATACATTATCAGTACTGGTCAGGTATTTAAGCCACAAACTATTCTCTGCTACATCATCCTTCAGGTTTTTATCCCCGTCAAAATATCTGTCAAAATTGGAACTCATTATTGTCTTTTATCACTCCTTATTATTCGGAAGTATTGTATTTGTAAACATAGTTAACATTTACA
>JAILFT010000154.1 GCA_024697425.1 Butyrivibrio sp.
CCGTTGTCATGCTTTGTCTTCTTTATAATGGTCACGCTCTTGTCGCCGGTGGGAACTACATACTCAGTGTTATCTCCAACGAGCTTGTTTGCTATGCGTTTTTCTTTTTTGCCGAAGATGACCCAGTGCTCGATGAGCTTATTGGGATCGGCGCCGAATGCCTCTCTTAAGTCCTCATAATTCAGATAGTAGAAAAGGGGATTATATTCATTCTTGTAATCCACTCCGTTATAAACTGTGGTTCCCTTGGAAAGGGCGGTGTAGGGATCGTCCTTAGCCTTAGCACAAAGGCTGAACATCTGTGAACAAATAAGGAATGCTACTGTGAGAAAAGCAAGGGTAAGACTGAATACTCTTTTTGCAAACAGCTTCATAAAAACGCTCCATCCCGCCAAAATAGGCGCACAAAAATTACCTGTAACAATACTCACAATACATATCGACATTTATTTATAGAAAATTAATACTTTGCAAATAAAAAAGGGCACATTTTCAGTGCCCTTTAATCTGTAATCAGAATATGCTCCCGTACACTACAGGTACCGCGTGCGATACTTCACACTCAGATAAGTTTCATGGCATCGGCCACGGAAGATACGCCGATGATCTCAATGTCAGAAAAAGTCTTCTTCAGTTTGCCTGCAAGTGCCGAGGGAACTATGCAGGTCTTAAAGCCAAGCTTTCTTGCTTCGGATACTCTGGCTTCTCCCATGTTCACGGATCTTACTTCTCCGGAAAGGCCCACCTCTCCGAAGGCTACAACGTCCGAGCCGATCGGTCTGTTCCTGAAGCTTGAGATAAGAGCAAGGCAGATTCCAAGGTCCAGGGAAGGCTCGGCAATCTTCATGCCCCCAGCAAGGTTCACGTAGGCATCATACTCTCCCATCTGAAGTCCGATTCTCTTCTCAAGAACAGCCATAAGAAGGTTCACTCTGTTGTAATCCGTGCCGTTGGCCTGACGCCTGGGGAAGCCGAAATTGCTTCTGCAGACGAGGGCCTGCACTTCTATAAGAAGAGGCCTTGTGCCCTCTACGGAACAGGTGACGATGGAGCCGCTGGCATCCTCAGGTCTTCCCTCCAGCATGAACTCAGAGGGGTTTGTAACCTCCGCAAGGCCCTTCTCCTGCATCTCAAATACACCTATCTCATTGGTGGAGCCAAAGCGGTTCTTGACTCCCCTCAGGATCCTGTAGGATGCATGTCTGTCTCCCTCAAAGTACAGCACCGTATCCACCATGTGCTCTAAGACTCTGGGTCCTGCCACCTGTCCTTCCTTGGTTACATGTCCCACAATGAAGATGGAGATGCCAAGGCTCTTTGCAATCCGCAAAAGAACTGACGTGGACTCCCTTACCTGGGAGACACTGCCCGGGGCCGATGATACCGCCTCGTTGTACATGGTCTGTATGGAATCGATGATCACTACCTGAGGCTTGGTCCTTGTTATGATCTCCTCTATTGTACTTAAGTTCGTCTCGCACATGAATTTGAGGCTGTCGGAAAAACTTCCGATTCTGTTGGCTCGAAGCTTGATCTGCTTAAGGGATTCCTCGCCTGAGATATAGAGGACATCCTTCTTATCCCCGGAGATATTACCTGCCACCTGCAAAAGAATCGTGGACTTACCGATACCGGGATCGCCGCCCACCAGGATAAGCGAACCCTTTACCAGTCCACCTCCCAGCACTCTGTTAAGCTCCCCGATATGGGTATCATATCTGTCCTCATCATTCATCTCTATTTCGGAAAGAGACTTGGGGCTTGACTCGCCCCCGGCCAGCATCCCAAGCCCCACTCCTTGGGTGGCACCTGCCTTGGATACTTTTGCGGCCGGCTTTGCAACCTCCTCCACAAAAGTATTCCACTCCCTGCAGCCGGGACACTGCCCCATCCACTTGGAGGATTCATATCCGCAGCTCTGGCAGAAGAATACAGTCTTGATCTTTGTCGCCATAAATTTATTAACCCCCGTAAAAAACTTGCGCCGCCTGGCGCACCACTTAAAAAGGGGCTTTCCGTCTGACGGGAAAGCCCCTTGCTTTTATTTAGTTACTTTTCGACTTTCACGTCTACCAGTCCGTTACCGGACAGCTCAACGCTCAGATTCAGCTTACCTCCAAGATTGGTGGTCATCTTGCCGATACTGTTGCCGCCTATAAATATGCTGTACTCGGTATTCTCCAGAAGTCCCAGTGTAATCTGGGCATCACTGTCGCCCTCTACCTTGAACTCCACTCCGTTTTCTGTCTCCTTGAAACCTGTAACAGCTGTTCCGGGAACCGATTCATAAACGAAATTCTCGTTGCTCTCCAGCTTGGTGATGTCCTTGTAGGTCTTTACCTTCAGGATGTTACCATTGTGCTGGAAGTTCTCAAGCTTCTTCTTCTCCGGAAGCTCGTAATTACCAAAGCTGATGGTCCCGTCGCTCTCAGCTCTGATCAACTGCTCTATGACAGCCATAGTCGTCCTCCTAAAGTGTGATGAGCAAACATAAATGTCACTTATATTATATTCCACAAAGACGCATTATTAAATGAATTTTTTCTTATTTTTTGGCCGGGGACTTTTTGGCCCGGGGCTTCCTTGTGGTGACTGCAGTCTTGCTCTTTGTGGCTCTTGCAGTGCCTGTTGTCTTAACATTCACCTTCCTTACCGAGGT
>JAILFT010000184.1 GCA_024697425.1 Butyrivibrio sp.
CTCAGTACATGGAAGTGGATAACGCTGTTTACAGCAAAGATGGAAAAACTCTTTATCTGGTTCCGTCTCTTGCTGAGGGTGAAGACGGAGTATTTAACATTGCTCCGGGCACAAAGACTATAGGAACGTATGCTTTTTCAAACTGCAGTAGACTTACCACTGTTAACATACCGGACAGCGTATCTGATATTCAGTCCTATGCATTTTCCGGATCAAGTATAAGAGGAACAATAACAATACCTCAGAGCGTGACTTCTATCAGCAATTATGCTTTTGCTTATGCGAGAAAGGTGAGCTACTTTATCCTGCCGTCATCATTGACCAATATCGGATACAACGCATTCTACTATTGCGAAGCACTTAAGGAGATCAATATACCGGACAGTGTAGTTTCAATGGGAAGTTACGCTTTTGGTTACTGTTCGTCTCTTAAAAAGGCTAACGTTTCAGGAAGCGTTGGATCAATTCCCGGTAGCTGCTTCTACAATTGTTCCAAACTGGATGACGTAAGACTTGGAGAGGGTATTACGGTAATGTACGGCAACGCATTCGGATACTGTTCATCTCTCGTGGAAATACTTCTTCCGGAAGGAATGAAGAGACTGGAGGGGCAGACCTTTAATTACTGTTCATCCCTTGAAAAGGTTACCATACCTGCAAGCGTTGATTATATCTACAACAGGACAGACTGGTACAAGCAGGGGACAACATACTATAACGTAGCAAATGCATTCTATGGTACTACCGAAGACATGGTTATATATGGCGAATCAGGCACTACTGCAGAGGAGTTTGCTGAATGTGCCATTGCCAGCTGGCCGAAGAGTAGTGGTGCAGGCTGCTATGTTAGAGAGGGTATCTATTTCTCTGAACGAAGCTCTGACAAGTTTTACATTACATATATGCTGGATCAGCTAAAAGGGGAGTACAACCATCCTGATAATCCTACATCTTACAGAACTCTGGACAACATAATCGTACTGAAGGATGCTTCCAAGGCAGGATATACTTTTGACGGTTGGTATACGGACAGAGAGCTGACAAAGAAAATCACAGAAGTAGTCGCATCCTTTGAGGCAAGACAGCTTACTCTTTATCCCAAGTTCCTTGAAAACCATACTGCAACCATCAAGGCTGAAGGCCTTCCCGACAGGATCGAGACAGTTCCTGATACAAGATCCTTTAAAGATCAGGGCATCACGGGAACTGAGATAGAAGGTAAGCAGTTTGTTGGATTTGTTAATGCTAACGATAGCTCTTTTGACCCTGAAGCTCCTGTTTATGGCGATGTTACTGTTACGGCTGTTTATACAGGCGATGATTCTGTGGCAGTTAAGGCACCTCTGGCAAGTCTTAAGTCCGGGGATATTGTGGTCGGAAGCGCTATATCTCTTAAGACTGAGACAGAAGATGCTGATATTTATTATTCCTTCGGAGATGCAGCTCTTGTTAATGGCAGCTCCATAGCTGCTGACGCAACGAAGTATGGGGACAGGATAATTGCCGAGGCTGAGCTGTTTGAAGCGGGAACGCTGGTGCTTAATGCAGTTGCCGTCAAGGGTGACGTAATCAGCAAGAAAGCGGTTTACGAATACAGGATAGCGGATACTACAGCCTTCTGGGGCGAGGTTGCACCTGTAGACAGAGCGGCGTTCGGCAGTGCTGATGAGGTTCCTAAGGGGATCTGGGTGGCTGAAGTTCCTGAGAGAAATCCTTACACAGGCAGCAAGATAACCTTCGATGTGAGGGTATACTACGGTAAGCTTTTGCTGACAGAAAAGACAGATTATACCCTGACCTACAAGAATAACGTTAATGTATATACCGTTAAGGAAGGGGAAGATGGATTTGATCCCAAGAAGGCGCCGACAATCACCATTAAGGGCAAGGGCAACTACAAGGAGAGCAGAGTCGTTTATTTCTGCATCAATCCTGTATATTTGAGCAGTGCTATGTTACAGACCAAGGTAACTATGTATTCAAATTGGGATCCGGAGCTTCAGAAGTATGCATATCCCGATGCACCTGATTACGATACCTCGATTACGCTCTTTGACAGAGTTATTGCTTCCGGCAAGGCTCAGAAGCTTGCGCCTGTCGTCAAGGCGGATAAAGTTACTCTTAAGGCGGGCAAAGATTATGATGTTATCTATGATGATGGCAATCCTGACTACAAGGCTCCGGGATGTTATTACCTGACATTAAAAGGTAAGGGAAATTATGCCGGAGAGATTATGGCCGGATATGTGATCAGCGAAAAGACTATCAGTCCCATAAGTAAGGCGAAGATCACAGGGCTCCAGTCCAAGGTGCCTTATTCCGGACAGGAAATAACTCAGAAGCTTAAACTCACATATACCGTGAATAAAAAGCCTGTTGATCTTGTAAGCGGAACAGACTATACCATTTCATACGAGAACAACATATCCGTCGGAACGGCGAGTGTAATAATCCGGGGAAGAGGAAGTTACGCAGGACAGGTTATTAAGACCTTTAAGATAACCGGAACTCCTATAACGAAAGCTAAGGTAAAAGACCTGACTGCATCGATGAGCTATGACGGCAAGCCCAAGTATCAGAAGAATGCATATCTTGAGATCCCTGCCAATAAGAAAAACAAGACGGAAGCAGTGGTACTTAAGAGGGGCAAGGATTATACAATAAGCTATCTGAACAATGTCAAGGCAGGAACCGCGTCGGTTATCTTTACAGGCATTGGAGCGTACACCGGAAAGATTAAAAAGACCTTTAAGATAACTGCTCTTGAGACAAAGACTGATCAGCTTAGAAAGCACCCGAACCTTATTGTTAAAGTGTCAGATGCTCCATACGCGAAAGGGGGAGTAAAACCTCCGGTATCCGTAACCTATAAGGGACTTGAGCTTACCAACGGCAAGGACTACACAGTGAGCTTCAAAAATAATAAGAAGGTTTATAAGCTTACTGAAGCAGATGAGGGATTTATTGCTAAACAGGCGCCGACAGCAACCATCAAATTTAAGGGAAGCTATAAAGGAAGCATTGTTCAGTATTTCTGTATAACTGAGCAGAGCTTTGAGCTTATGAGCGTGACGGCGCAGGATCTGGTATTTGCAGACAAACCTGGTAACTTTAAGAACAAAGTACTGATCAAAGATCTCGATGGCAAGGCATTGAAGGCAGGCACAGATTATGATCAGAATCTTGTATACACCTACGCTGAGAAGTGTGGTTCCAAGAACGCAGGTGCCGTTATAGCAGATACGGATACCGTCCCGGTAGGAGCAGTAGTTAAGGTTACGGCTTTGGCAAAGGCTTCGGGAAGCTATACGGGCTCTGCTTCCGCTATATACAGGATTGCACAGGAGTCCATTGCAAAAGCAAGCATCGCTGTAAGCAAGGATGCAGCATTTGTCTACACCGGATCAGGACTTGTGCCAAGGAAAACAGATATTACCGTCAAGGTTGGATCCACTGAACTTGCGCCTTCCGACTATGACATCGTAAGTTGCACCAATAATGTAAAGACCGGAAAGGGTACCATAACTATCAAAGGAAAAGGTCCCGGTTACTGTGGGACTAAGTCCGCAACCTTCCAGATAGCACAGAAATCTCTGAAGATGGTAGCGGAAGTGCCTGAGACACCATGATTAAAAAAGTGTCACCGGTTACATAATAGGGCTGTTATCCTATACAGCCACTCAGACTGTAGCATGAAGACTGAATCATCAGTCTTCATGCGCGTTTGAGAAGTATATTAGCCATAGTTCATATTTCTTTTCCCAACACCCGAAGAATGTGCTACTCTGTTTAATAACTACATTGTTCGGGGGAAACAACATTGAATCGCAGTATTGTGGGGAAAGCATTCTATAAATCAGTTCCTGTGATGGCAGGGTACATAGTGCTGGGCATCGGCTTCGGGATTCTTATCCGAAGCGCCGGATATGGGGTACTATGGGCTTTTGCCATGAGCGTCTTTATCTATGCCGGTTCCATGCAGTATGTGGGAGTGGGACTTATCACCGGTGGAGCCTCGATCATCACAACCGCCGTGACCACGCTGATGGTAAATGCCCGGCATCTTTTTTACAGCATTTCCATGATAGACAGATACAAGGATTCCGGAAAATACAAGCCCTATCTTATCTTTGCACTGACGGATGAAACCTATTCTCTTTTGTGCGACGGCAAATATCCGGAAGGTGAAGACCCGCAGCTGTACAGGTTTCTGGTGTCCTTGTTTGATCAGATGTACTGGGTTACCGGAAGCGTTATAGGAAGCCTTTTAGGTGCAGTCATCACCTTCTCCACGGAGGGTATCGAATTTTCCATGACAGCGCTGTTCATCGCTTCCTTTGTGCAGCAGTGGATAGACAACAAGGATCACCTTCCTGCGGTCACGGGACTTATCGGAACCTTCGTTTGTCTTCTGATATTCGGGTCCGGGAACTTCCTTATTCCATCCATGCTGCTTATTACGTTCCTTCTGACGGTTAATCGGAAACATAAAGAATCACAAGATCAGAATGGATCCGGTGAACAGGAAACTCTCGGTAAAAAGAACAAATTCGGTGAACAGGGAAAAACGGTGGAGAAAAAGGAGGCAAAGGGATGAGAGCAGCCATACTTATAGCTGTGATGGCAATCGTCACGGCGCTTCTTAGATTTCTTCCATTCCTCATATTCAGAAAAAACACTCCGGCGTACATCACATACCTTGGAAAAGTGCTCCCTTCGGCCATCATCGGAATGCTGGTGATCTATTGCCTGAGGGATACGGACGTAATGTCATCATCCCACGGAATACCTGAGTTTGCGGCAGCAGCCATTGTTGTGCTGCTCCAGGCCAAATGGCGAAACTCTCTTCTTAGCATAGTGGCGGGAACTGTATCCTACATGCTGCTGGTTCAGGTCCTATTTTGAGAGCATCCGTGATATAATTTCGTAGACGGTATTTACTATATTCTTGGGGGATTTTTTGATGTCAAAAGTTGTATATGAGGGTCTTGAGCTCAGGACCTATACTGCGGGGGAGGACCATGAGGGGATCTGCCTTCCGGGGGTGTTTCCCGCCGACATTAAGATTGAGTGGGAATTCAAGCCCATAAAAGGCGAAGGCTGCGCAGCTGTCTCTTTTGCCCGGAAAGAGGAGCGTGCATTTCACCTTGTCTACTACAGGCGGGGGAGCGAGGAAGACCGGGCATTTCACGTCTGCAGTCTGATAAAGGACGAGGGAAACCGCGTAGTTTCTGTGGGAGCAGACCCTTTGCCTGACCTGTATCCTGAAGATTCGGGAAAAGAGCTTTCGTGGTACAGAATGACTATCCTTAAAAAGGGAAGAGATGTGGCTTTCTGGATAAACGATCTGGAGATACTGAGCTTCCACGACGATGGCATGACCTATGGAGAGATGCTTACAGGGGGAAACGTAGTGATCAGGCAGGACGGAGATCTTGCAGCGGAGTACAGAAACCTAAAGGTTACCTGGATTTAGATAAGCGCAAGACAATATCCGGGATTCCCGGATGGTCACAGATGGTGCAAACAGAGCATTCTATAATCGGAGGATTTGAGCATATGAAAATACTTGTAATAAACGGACCGAACCTGAATTTTCTCGGGATTAGGGAGAAGAATATTTACGGCAATGAGGACTATGAGTACCTCTGCAACACAATAAAAGAAAAAGCAGCCGCAGACGGAGACGAGGTGGAGTGCTACCAGTCAAACCACGAGGGCGCCATCATCGACAGACTTCAGGCTGCCTACAGCGACGGAACAGATGGCATCGTTATCAATCCCGGAGCCTATACCCATTACAGCTATGCCATCCATGATGCTTTAAAGAGTCTGGAGGACATTATCAAGATTGAGGTCCATATCTCGGACATTCAGTCCAGAGAGGAGTTCAGAAAAGTATCCGTTACGGCTCCTGCATGCCATAAGCAGATCTACGGACACGGACTTAAGGGCTATCTTGAGGCTATGGATATGATACATGGCATGAAGTAAATCATATTAAAAGTAGGTATAAAAAATAGTTGAAAAATGTGATATGATAGTTTATACTACTAAAGTTGTTTGATGTAATGTAATTTAGGAGGATTTTCTATGATTTCTGCAAGTGATTTCAGAAATGGTGTAACCATCGAGATCGATGGAAACGTATGTCAGGTTATTGAATTTCAGCATGTTAAGCCCGGTAAAGGCGCTGCTTTCGTAAGAACTAAGCTCAAGGACATCATCAATGGCGGTGTTAAGGAGACAACCTTCCGCCCTACTGAGAAGTTCCCTGCAGCAAGAATTGACAAGAAGGATATGCAGTATCTCTATCAGGATGGAGATATTTTCAACTTTATGGATTCAGAGACCTATGAGCAGATCGGTCTTACAGCTGACCAGATCGGCGACTCTCTCAAGTTCGTTAAGGAGAATGAGACATGTAAGATAATGTCTTACAACGGCAATGTATTCGCAGTTGAGCCTCCTATGTTCGTAGAGCTTACTATTTCAGAGACAGAGCCCGGCTTCAAGGGTGATACAGCTACAGGTGCTACAAAGCCTGCTACTGTAGAGACAGGTGCTACAGTATCTGTTCCTCTCTTCGTAAACGAGGGAGATGTTATCAAGATCGATACAAGAACAGGCGAGTACCTTTCAAGAGTTTGATCATATACGTATAACCATATCTGACAGAACAATCATAAGACTATAGAAACTAAGTAAGACAATAGAGAAAGCGTGAGTTATCTCTATTGTCTTTTTTTGCGTGCTAAAGCAGAGCCATGTAATCAAATTTGCATGCGTGCTTGCACGCAAATGCAATTTTGATTATATGGCGAGCTACACGAATGGGAAAATATTTACATTTTCGAGTTTGTGTCTGCTTTAGCACAATTACAAAAGGAGAAAACAGATATGGATATAAAAGAATTTGGCAAGATGCTTGCCGCAGAGGTTAAGGATGTACTTGGTGGTGACTACCACATTGAAGTAAGCGAGGTGGTTAAGAATAACGGAGTGATAAGAAACGCTCTTGCAATCAGAAAAGAAGGAGAGTTCGTATCTCCAACAATCTACATTGACAGCTTTTTTGAGGATTACAGAAATGGAGTGATGCTTATGAGTATAGTCAAAGATCTGGTGAAGATGTACCATGCCAGCAGCGTTCCCGCAGCGGGAATGGAGATGGATTTCTTCAGGGATTTTTCAGAGGTTTCGGGAAGAATGTATTACAAGCTGGTGAACTATGAAAAGAATAAGGTAAGTCTTAAGGACATTCCCTACAGGAAGATACTGGATCTTGCCATGGTTCCCCTTTGCAGAGTGGACAACGATATTATAGGAAGCGGCAATATCACCGTTACCAATACTCATCTTAGAATGTGGGAGATTTCTGAGGAAGAGTTGTGGGAGAATATTAAAGAGAATGCCCCAAAGCTTGCTCCCGTAAAGGTTCGGGGCCTTGCGGATGTGCTTCAGAGAATTACCGGCTGTGAGGACGATCTTTTCCCGGTTTGCGGTATTTATGTTGTAAGCAACGAGGCAGACTGCCTTGGGGCCGGAGCAGCTCTTTATCCGGGAGTATTAAAAGGCCTGGCGGAGGATCATGAGTGTGACCTCTACATCATCCCTTCATCGATCCACGAGGTGCTGGTACTTCCCGATTCTGAATTTGGCATCGATGTGAACAACCTTCGCAGCATCATAAACGAGGTAAACACATCAACCGTTGGTGATGAGGAGATCCTGAGTGACAATCTCTACGTATATCACAGTGACAGCGACAGGCTCCTCATTGCAGATAATGAAGAGGATATTGCGAGTTGATTGACAACAGGAACGCTACAGTTGTTACGGATGCTGAGGGAAAGAAGCTTGTTATCATAAATGACATACGTTTTAAAGGAAAACGGAAGATCGACTGGGATGAAGTCAAACAATATATTAAAGGGTATGTTGGGGACTTTTATGAAATAAGTGAAACTGCTGAAGTTATTCACATCGGAAATGCATTTGTCAAAGAGTTTCCCGGATCAAACAGCAGAACAGCATTAATGGGAGCAACTGCAAAAGCTAAAGCGAATTCCGCAACTGCTATACCGGAACTTATACAGATAGCAACCAATCCGAAGTGGGAAGAAAACTGTAAGGAAAAACATAGAAAAGACGCAAAACTGGGTTGGTATAGATATGATATAAGATTTGCTCTACCGGTTTATGATAATGACTTGTTGGTAAGATACAACATTTATATAGGAGTCCTGTTGGTAAATCATGCAGAAAATGGCAACAAGTATCTATATGATGTTATTGCAATAAAAAAGGAAACGAGAAGCCCGCAACAGTGAAATGCGGTAAAAACCCGTTTCCATACCAATTATATAGCAATTTCTTTTGGAAATGTCAATATGCTGCAGTTCATCCGTTTAACTTAGGCATAAAAAAATGCACCCGACAGGACTCGAACCTGATTCTGGGTGCAAATTTATTCTTAAGTATTTATCACATTTTCAGCTCAAACACAGATGGGAACTAGGTTTAAGACGTTAATTGTATTTGACAGATATTGATTGATTTTAACTTTTGTTTTGCATATTTGATACAAATGCAAAATGAAATGCAAAATGAAATCAATTTGTTTTGGCCTCAGAGTTGCCTATAATATTTTTGGAAAAATAATCATTGGCAATAGATGTAAAATGTGCTGACTTGTCAGATAATGAGTTTCTATAAACTGATTTTAGTACACTGTCTGAGGACCAGCCGCCTCTTTCCATGATATAAACATCCGGTAATCCTATGGCGTGTAAGAGTGTTAAACAGCAGTTATATGAACAGCTTGCACAACAGCACGTTCAGGAAGCTATGAATAATATAGGGCTTGAACAATTCCAGGCCGCTTATGATGACTGGAACAAACAGCAAGAAGGACTTGCTAACTTTGAAGCGCAGTTTAATGCGTGGAATGAGGCTAATCCGGTTCAGGCCCCGGAGCCTGTAAAACAAATTTCCGCATCTGCTCCGATGCCAAAGCAGCAGAAGGCTATTCCTTCTTTGGAAAAGACAGTGGATCTTAGTACATGGTTTGCTCCAAGGACAGCTAGTGGAAGGGACCTTAATAAAGAGGCTGCCGAAAGGGAAAAGAAATTCTATGCCACAATGGAAGACTATCAGCGGCAGCAACAGGAAGAACAGATATTAGCTTCAAAGGGCAAAAAGGCAGCACAGAAGAACCAGCCCGCCCAAAAGCAGAATAGAGACGGTATCGGTGGAAGCATAAACCAGCTTGACCTTAGTAAGTATAATCTTCCGGAAGCAGAACGTGACGAGGCCACTATAAAGAACTTTGAGGACCTTGAAAAAGCAAAGGCGTGGACTGATCCAAACTACAAGCTAACAAAGGAAGAACAGGCAGAAGCAAAACGCATAGCAAGAGAAGGAATAGAGCGCCTTGAAAGGCGAGAGACAGATAACCCCGCTTATATCGGGCGTAAGCGAAGCGAAATGTCACCTGAAGAGCGTGAGCAATACGATACCTTCAAGAACCTTGAAACAAAGTCAAGTAGTTTAAAGTCCTTTGCTATTGGTGCTGCTGATAAGGCCCTTGACTATGCAAAAGCAGCGTTACAGGGCGTAGCTAATACTCAGTCAAGAAGATTGTCTGCTGAAAATGAGACAAAGCAAGCGCTTGGCCTTAACACAGGCTTATCAACAGAAGAACTTAAACAGTTTGAGCCGGAGACAAGAGAAAATATCAAGCAGCTTGAAGAAGACACGTCTTATGCAAGATCACTTGGAACAGGGGCAGCGCCACTTGGTTCAGTTAATCTTCCTGTACTGGGTGAAAAAGAGATAACCCCTTATGGCCTTGGACAGACTGCAACACAGTTTACTGCATACGGACTTACTAACCCCGCCTTTGATATGCTTGGAACAGCCCTCGGCGCTGGAACTGGAATTGCTGGAAAAACTATAGGTTTTGTCGGCAATCAGGTAGGACAGAATATGCAAGACTATGTTCTTGATACTTCCCTTGTAATGGATAGGGTAATGAATGATCCTACGCTTACAGACCAGCAGAGGGCAGACGCTATTCTGGAAAGCATTGAAATGAACGCTATCGGTAATTTAGCCGCTTATGGATTGTTAAAGGCACTTCCCGAAGGTGTTGCAAAGCTTGTTAAGAAGGGACTTGATAACACTGATAGTGGTATTAAACACTCTTTAACAGAAATAGCAAATACTCCTACTGATGATATATCCATAGCCCACAGACAAGTTGAAAATAAGGTTCCTGGAGTTCGTAATTTTGTAAATATTACTGAGAATGATGCTGTAAAAGAACTTGATAAAGACGGAAAGATAACAAAGATTTTAAATGATTATCCAAGCATTAAAAGACAGTCTGATGCGCCCAAAAAAGCAATAGAAACTATCGAAAGTGAAAAACATAACTTTTCTAATCAGATAGACCGATATGCGCATGGCGACATGGAAGAGAACGAGCTATTTGATCTTGGAAGTACACCTGAGATATTAAAAGAACATGGACTAAAAGGCAAGACCATCAAAATGACGCAAAGAATATTTGATAAGATTACATTACCTTATGGATATAGAGGTAATGATAATGGTCATGGTTTTGGTCGTGAAGGTGTTGAAAAATTCATAGATGCGTTTGAAGATCCAGCGATAATTTTCAAAGCAGATGATGATAATGGCATAGGTGTCGTTATTAATATTGGAGATAAAAATGGAACTCCTACTTTAATACCTATTACGATAGGTAAAGATGGCCTTGTTAATGATGTAAATGACATTATAGGATCAAGCAAAGTTAAGACTGCACATATAAGAACTGGACTTGACAACTATCTTGAAAAACGAGGCGCAAAAATTACATATATTAAAGGAGACGAAGAACCGCTTGGCGTTGGCTTATGGAGCGCCGAGCTACACGATTCATCGTCTCCTAACCCAAACGTAACAGATGTCATTCCAAATGTCAATAAAGAAACTATAAATAATAAGGTTATGGCTGAGGATATAGGGCTTGAACCTACAAAGCCTGAACCAGTAGAGCCTTTGAAGATTGAAGAAGAAATACCACCTACTGGGCCTGAAATCGAACCACAACCCGAAGCTCCCAACATGAAGGTGTCTGAGACTTATACAAACACTGGTAAAAGAGGCGGAGGATGGAATGAGGAAGAATACGGGAAGTACACCGATCCTCAGAATTATACCTACGAAACCATAGACGAACTTAGAAGTGTTGAAGAAGCTACTAACATGAGAGCAGCAGAAGGCCGTGAGGCTTTCAAAAATAGAGTTCTTAACCAGGAAAAAGTTTCCAGTATAGAACTTGATGGTCTTATGATGGAGTGGAGAGAACTTACACAAGAAGCAAGAGCGCTTGAAGCAGCTGGGGAAGATGCAAGTAAGCTTTGGGAAGAATCCAACAGGATATTCCGCAAGGTCCAGACACAATCTACGGCTAATGCACAGGCTTTACAGTCGCTTGCTAAGTGGAGCCGCAACACTCCCGAAGGTATGCTTTTAAATGCTGAAAATATCGTTAATGGCAAGACTAAGGCTAATAAGACAGAGTTACAGAAGTTTATTGACAAGCACTTCAAGAACAAAAAAGGAGAGATCCAATTTTCGCCGGAGTTTGAAAAAGAGTTCTTAAATACAGCGGAATCCTTAAGAGGACTTACAGGCACTCAGCTTGATAGTCGAGAAGCCAAAGAAGCTATGGCTAAACTTGGTAAAATGGTCAATGAGCAGTTACCCGTTAAGCTTAATGAAAAGCTTCAGTCTTTCCTTATGGATAATATGCTTGGCAACTTCCGTACCCTTATTACTAGAAATGCCGGTGGTAACTTAGGTCTAAATGCAGTAGAGCAGACTCTACAGAGACCGCTTGCTGCCGGAATTGATAGCCTTGTATCTTTAAAGACTGGCAAGAGAACCCAGGCGGGATTAACCTGGGATGGACTTTTGGAATATATTCAGGGCTTTGGAAAAGGACTTGCAGACGAAGGAAGAGATTTTAAGTCGGGGCTTCATACAGCAAGATCGGGAGAAAATACCCTTGAAAATGCTATAAGGGCTAACCGCCATGTATTTAAGACAAAAGTTGCAGATGGTCTTGATGGACTTGTAAAACATGGATTGTCAGTAGGTGATAGACCCTATTATGAGGCTGTGTACAAACAGACTCTTGGCGATTACCAGAGATTGTTTGACAGAGGTCTGATGGGAAGCGATATCCAGACGCTTTCTCCTGAAGATTTTAAAGTATACGCCGAGACTGCTGCGAAAATGAACGCTTTAGGTGCGGTATATCAGCAAGATACAATGCTATCCAAAGCTTTGCTTGACCTAAAAAAGGGTGTTGGCGAGTTGTCTGATGGCATTTTGGGTGTAGATATCTTGTCTCAATTCTCAATGCCTTTCGTAAAAACACCGGCTAACGTAATAGAGAGAGCAATAGATTATTCCCCTCTTGGTCTTGTAAGGAATGCGTTTAGAACAGGCAAGGAACTTAAGGCTGGTGGTTTCGATCAGAGCAGATTTGCTAATGAATCTGCAAGGAATATACTTGGAACAGCTCTTATGGGTGGCGGTGCCGCTTATGCTGCTAACGGTGGATTGTCTGGTAAGTATTCCAGCAATAAGAACGAGAAGCAAGCCCAGAAAGAATCTGGAATGCAAGAATACGCTTGGAACGTTCCAGAACCTATTCCAGGAATTGGCGGGATGCAAATGGATATTAGTTGGCTTCCCGTTGTAGGATCAAACCTTGTGGCTTCCGCTGCGGCAGTAGACGCTTACAAGAACGGTGAAGGCAACTTTGGAGAAAATCTTACAGAAGGTCTGCAAGCTGGTGGTAAAGCATTATTTGACCAGTCGATGTTCCAGGGACTTCAGAGATTGTTTGGAACAGGAGAATCCTACAATTCTGATGAAGGTATTGTGGGGAATATGAGAAATGTTGTTACTTCTGGTGCAGGACAAGCAATCCCTTCATTATTAAGACAGACTGCACAGGTTACTGACGAAAATCAAAGGGATCTTGCATATAGCAACAAAGGCACTTCCTTTGGACCTTTTGATAGCTATGCCATTAACAGCCTTGCAAATAACATTCCCGGTGTAAGAGAGAATTATTTAGCACCCAAGGTTGATACTTCTGGAAATATCCTTAAGGAGAACCAGGGACGTAACGTTGGCATGAAGATCCTGGAAGATATGATACTTCCCGGAAAACTTACCAATGTAAACATGAGTCCGTTGGCACAGGAAGCTTCCAGACTTTCCGAAGCAACAGAAAACGCATTTATTCCAAAGGCAGATAGAACAGCGATTGATAGTGAAGATCATACATTAACTAATGAAGAGTGGGTATCTTATCAGCAGAACTATTATCGTGAAATGACTAAGGCTGGTAATTTGATGGTTGGTGGAGATATTTATAAGAACGCCAACGAAGAAACACAGGCCAAGTTATTGCATGATACTTACGGAGCTATCAAGAGTGCAATCAATTCTGAATATACTGGAAAAGAAGTTTCTGGAGCTGCAAAGGCTTATAAAGAAGCTGGTGGCGGCACTAAGGGCGCACAGGCCGTTGTCGATTATTATTCAGCTAAAAAGCTTACGGATGATGCTGGAATAAGCACAACCTCTAAGGCCGCTAAAGAAATTCAAGAGGCCGTTGCGAGTGGTGATATTACAGCTGCCAATCAGAAAGCAGATGAAGCAACAACTATACGAAACGCTGGCATAGATTCACACGGATATGATGTTTACAAGGCCAATAAGGCCAGCATCAAAAATACTGATGACTGGATATCAGAGTATAAGAAGATAGATAGCCTTGGTAATTCAGATGGTTTTGTAAATCAAGACGAGTTTTTATCCGCAGTAAAAAAGAATAACTGGTCGGAATCTGAAGCGGTTAAATATTCAAAGCTTTATGGTAACTGGAAACAGATACCTTATCTGAAGAAAGACGGTACATGGGGATTCCATAAGACAAAGTAAAAGATAAGCCTCTACCTCAAAAGGGTAGGGGCTTATTTTGTTGATAGTAATTAATCATTTTGGAGTTTGGGCGGTTGTTAGCAAACTTCTTGATCTTTATTAATATGAAGAGTAAATACAATAGATGTGAAACAACCGTGAAACCGCATAAATGCAGGATTTCTTATAGTGTGCAAAACAATATGCAAAATGACTTTTTAAAACCCACATGAATACTGGGTTAATTAAATGCACCCGACAGGACTCGAACCTGCAACAAAGGCGTCGGAGGCCTACGTTTTATCCATTAGACTACGGGTGCGCACTAGACTATAATACCATAACTTTGCTTGAAATTACAGAGATTAAAGGTATAATTGTAGTGTTGTACTAAAATATGATAACAATGCGGGTTTTCGCCCTATGAAGGAGACAATAATGACATTACTTGAGCAGTACAAAAAGCTTTCAAAAGAAATTGGATATATGGGTCACGCAGTCAGCCTGATGTATTGGGATATGCAGACCACAGCCCCTGAGGGAGGACAGGAGAAACTCTCCGATTCCATCACTTATTTTTCCACAGAGGCCTTTAAGAAGAGTACCTCCGATGAGTTCTACAATCTGGTATGCAAGCTCTGTGAGCCTGAGGAATTTGACAAACTTGATGATGTTTATAAATTTGATATTTCAAGGACAAAGAGAGACCTGGATAAGTCCCGCAGAGTTCCTGCAGATTTCTACGAGGAGTATGTGAAGACAACAACTGCCTCCAGCATGGCATGGCCAAAAGCCAAGCAGAACAACGACTGGAATTTCTACAAGCCGTTTCTTTCTGATACCATCGAAGCTGTGAAGAAGTACCAGGGTTACATGAATCCTGACAAAAAAGTCTACGATGCCCTTATAGATCAGTTCGAGGAGGGTATGACCCAGGAGACCATCGACAGGGTATTCGGAGAGCTCAAAGAGGAACTGGTGCCTATGGTTGAGAAGATTACTGCAGCACCTCAGCCCGATCACAGCAAGTTCACCATGTTTATTCCTGCCCACAGGCAGGCTGCTCTTTGCAAGTTTCTGGTAGAGTACATGGGAATGGATATGACAAGATTTGCCCAGGCAGAGACTGAGCATCCATTCACTACAAACATGTCTATAAATGATGTAAGGATCACAAATCACTATCACGAGAATGAAGTAATTGCTCCTATTTTCAGTGCTATCCATGAGGGCGGCCACGCCCTTTTTGAGCAGGGTGTAGATCAGAAGTATCTGGATACCGAGGGCGCCAACATTAACTACATGGGGCTTCACGAGAGTCAGTCAAGATTCTTTGAGAATATCCTCGGAAGGAACATCAACTTCTGGAAGCCTATCTGGCCTAAGGTTCTTGAGATCGTTCCTGAGTTTAAGGATGTTACTCTGGAGGAGTTTGTCCGTGAGATCAATCACGTTGAGAACAGCTTTATCAGAACAGATGCGGATGAAGTTACCTATTGTCTTCATGTTATTTTAAGATACGAGGTAGAAAGAGCTATCTTTATTGATGGAGTGTCTGTAGATGAGCTCCCTGCTCTTTGGAACAGGAAGATGGAAGAGCTTCTTCATATTGTTCCTGCCACTGACGCTGAGGGCATCCTTCAGGATATGCACTGGTCTGACGCAAGCTTTGGCTACTTCCCTTCGTATCTTCTGGGAAGCATCTATGACGGAATGTTCCTTGAGGCAATCGAGGCTGACCTTGGATCTGTTGACGAGATCCTTGCAGCAGGGGATATTAAGAAGATCACTGCATGGCTTAGGGAGAACATCCACAGATACGGATCAACGAGGACTTCTTCACAGGTACTTGATGCGGTTTGCCACAAAGAACTTTCAGCAAAGCCGCTGATCAACTATTTTAAGAAGAAATACTCTGAAGTTTACGGCCTTTCACTGTAAGGCAGCGCCCTTGACTAAGGCCTGTTTTACAGATAAAATCAGTATGTTTCATTGTATTTATTTGTAGAGGATTATTGAGGTTTTACCCATGAGAAATAATAAAAAGGACAACAAGTCCTGGAGAAATAATACCAATTCATTTTCTGCCTTTTTGGGAGACAACAAGAAATATCTGATGCCTGCGGTTCTTCTGGTGGCAGTTGTGCTTACGGTTGTCATTGCCATCAATGCCAACAAAAGAGCCACACAGGTGGCTCAGGTCAACACCGCAGCCACTGAGGCGTCAGTCATTGAAATCCCGGACGTAACCATGGAAGAGAATGCATACCCTGAGGTCAATGCCATTGTGGAGAGGTACTACACCGCATCGGCAGCAGGAGATGCGGAAACTCTTTCCGAGATTTACAGAGGACTTGAAGAGACAGAGATACTTAAGGCTGTTGCAGCATCAGAGTATATCGACAGGTTTGAGAACATTACCGTATATACCAAGCCCGGTCCAAGAGAAGGCTGCTATGTGGCTTATGTTTACAATGAGGTTAAGCTCCTTGAATATGATGGTACTGTTCCCGGCCTTGAGACTCTTTATATCTGTACAGACGATGACGGAACAATGTATATCAACGGAGATATAGCGGATGCTGCCGAGATTGATTACATCAAGCAGATCAGTGTTCAGGCTGATGTTGTAGATCTCAACAACAGGATTGCCACCCGCTACAACGAAATGGTAAGTGCAGACGAGAAGCTTGCTGAGCTTCTTACCAGGATGCGTTCCGGAATTCAGGTTGCCGTAGGAGAAGGCCTTGCTACAGCTGAGGCTTCAACACCTGATGAGAGCGCTGCAGAAGCTACCACAGAGGAGCAGCCCGGAACCATCACAGTTACCAAGCGTGTTATCAAGGCACTGGATGTAGTTAATATCAGAAGTTCCGATTCAGTTACAGCCGACACCCTTGACAAGACCACACAGGGACAGGAGTTCAAGGAACTTGAAAGACTTGATAACGGCTGGAGCAAGGTTGAGTACAAGAACGGCGTAGCCTATGTAAAGACAGAGTTCTTTGAGACTGTATCCGAAGAGACCGAAGTTATTCCGGTAGAGAACAATGAGGAGCAGGATGATGCTTCTAAGGACAGCGATGAGCAGGAAGAGACTCAGGCTGATGATAATGCAGGCGACAATGCCGCAACACAGCAGAAGACAACCACTGATTCCAAGGTAGATTCCAATGCCAAGACCGGCAAGATGGTTGTAAAGGAAACTATCAGGCTTCGTAAGGGACAGGGTACAGATACTGATTCTCTGGGTACAATCTACGCAGGTTCTACGGTAAATGTTATCGAACAATATTCAAACGGATGGGCAAAAGTAGAGTATAATAAAAATACAGGATATATCAAATCGGAATTCTTAAGACAGTAATCTCGTAAAGGAGGTAACATCGATGTTCGGAAGCTTTAAGGTTGGTATCATGGGTGCAGGCAAGATTGCTGAGGTTATGGCCGACACACTAAAGGGGATGAGAGGTGTTACCTGCTATGCTGTGGGATCGAGAAGCCTTGATAAGGCTAATGAATTTGCCAAGAGATTTGGTGTAAAGAAGGCATACGGATCATACGCTGAGCTGGTGTCTGATCCCAAGATAGATCTTATATATGTTGCAACTCCACACTCGGAGCATTATGAGAACTGCAAGCTGGCTCTTTCCGCAGGCAGGAATGTCATCTGTGAAAAGGCCTTTATGCTCAATGAGAATCAGGCTGCGGATATTTTCAAATATGCCGGAGAAAAGAATCTTCTTATAACTGAGGCAATCTGGACAAGGTATATGCCTCTCAGGACCAAACTCACAGAGGTCCTTGCCAGCAATGTTATCGGAGAGCCCACTATGCTCACTGCAAATCTGGGCTACAATATAGTCTTTAAAGACAGGATCAATCAGCCTGCCCTTGGTGGCGGCGCTCTTCTTGATCTTGGCGTCTATGTCCTTAATTTTGCTTCCATGGTATTTGGTAACGATGTGGCTGATATAGCTTCCATCTGTACCTATAATGATCTTGGAATGGATATGCAGGACAGTATTACCCTTAGATACAAAAACGGAAAAATGGCTGTACTGAATGCTTCTGCTGTTGCTACCAGCGACAGGAAGGGCATTATCTATGGCGCAAAGGGTTTCATCATTGTTGAGAACATCAATAACCCTGAGAGCATAGCTGTCTATAACAGCGAGTACAAGAAGATTGCGGAATACAACAGACCCAAGCAGATCTCAGGCTATGAGTATGAGATAGAGGCGTGTGTCAGGGCAATTAAGGAGAAGTGGCTTGAATGTCCGGAGATGCCCCATTCGGAGTCCCTTAAGATGATGAACATGATGGACTTCATCAGAAGGAGCAACAACATAAGATTCCCGGGAGAAGAAGTGTATGAAGAAAAGAATTCTGATGGGAATAATAATTCTGTCCCTGATGCTGGGGCAGATGTCCTTTCCCAGCCTGGCGGGGCAACTGGAGGAGACAATCCAGGAGATGCAGCAGCAGGAAGCCCAGACTCAGGAGACAATCTCCAATCTGGAGAAGCAGACCAGGGAGACCAGGGATGCGATAACAGCACTGCAGGGACAGAAGGAACAGACACAGAGTAACGTAAACAATTTGCAGAATCAGAGCAGCAGCCTTCAGAGCACCATCAAAGGCTACTCCAACAAGCTGGACTCCCTCAACAAGGAAATTTCCGATGCTGAGGATAAGATGGCCATAGTATCCGCTGAGATAGTGGACCTTAACAACCAGCTTCAGGAAGCTGAGGCCATGGAGCGGGACAGATACGAACTGCTTAAAAAGCGCCTTCAGTCCACCTATGAGAGCGGAGGAACCACCGGACTTGCCAGGATACTTCTGGAATCCGGTTCTCTTTCGGACTTCCTTACCAAGTTTGAGTATCTGGATGCGATTATCCGATATGACCGGAAGAAGATATCCGAATATAAGGATCTTCAGAGTGACATTAAGCTCAAAAAGGCTGCGGTGGAGGAGAAGGAAGCTGAACTGGATGCATATCAGAATCAGCTTGATGAGAAGCATGATGAGCTCTCGTCTCTGACGGATACAGTAAAGAGTCAGTTAAATTCCACCAATAATTCCCTATCAAATGAGAAGAACAAGCTGGCTGACTATGAAAACAAGCTGGCTGAGCTGGATAAGAAAATGAAAGCCCTGGAATCTCAGGTAGCCGCAGCTCAGGCAGAGCTTGCCAAGCAGATTGACGAGAGACTTGCTCTTACAAGAGAGGATACCTCCGGCTCCTATAGCGCCAGCGATACGGAACTTGCATGGCTTGCAGCTACCATACAGGCAGAAGCCGACGGGGAGTCCTATACCGGCAAACTGGCGGTGGGCTCAGTAATCATGAACAGGGTAAAGAACTCCGCATTTCCCAATTCGGTAATAGCGGTTATCACCCAGAATATGCAGTTTGCTTCCTACAGATCAGGAAAGGTAGAACTTATTGTAAACAACGGTCCAAATTCCACCTGCATGAGAGCGGCGCAGGAGGTTCTGGACGGAGCCCGTGTCGGCGACTATCTCTTTTTCATGACCAAATACTGGGCAGATTATTATGGAATTGCTGAGTATACCATGATAGGTAACCATGCATTCTTTTACAGATGGATCACCATACCCAAGCCTGAACCTGAGCCTGAGGAACAGCCACAGGAACAGCAGCAGGAACAGGATACTTCAGAGAATACCGGTGAATCAGAAAATACCGGGGAAGGTGATGATAATTCCGGGGACGGAGAAGACGGATCGGAGGAGACTTCTGAAGGAGACGAAAACGGGGAAGGCGAATCTGAAAACGATGGATAAGATAAGCTGAATATGAACGCAGAGGAAGCTCATCAAAAAGGGCTTCCTCTTTCTTTATATTTATGCAAAAAACTATTGCACTTTAAACCGGTGAAATGTATAATTGTATACAAAGTTTGCAAAACCGCATAAATACGCGCATTTCATGGAAGGAGACGAAAAAAGATGTCATACGTTGATGAAATTTACAACTATGTTGTAGAGAAAAATCCCGCTCAGCCTGAATTCCACCAGGCAGTTAAAGAGGTGCTTGAGTCACTTCGTGTTGTTATTGAGGCCAATGAAGAAGAGTACCGCAAGGACGCTCTCCTTGAGAGACTTGTAACTCCCGAGAGACAGATCCTCTTCAGAGTTCCCTGGGTTGATGATAAGGGACAGGTTCAGGTTAACAACGGATTCCGTATCCAGTTCAATTCAGCTATTGGACCTTACAAGGGAGGACTTCGTTTCCATCCTTCAGTAAATCTTGGTATTATCAAATTCCTTGGATTTGAGCAGATCTTCAAGAACTCTCTTACAAGCCTTCCTATCGGCGGCGGTAAGGGTGGTTCAGACTTCGATCCCAAGGGCAAGTCTGACAGAGAGGTTATGGCATTCTGCCAGAGCTTCATGACAGAGCTTTACAGACATATTGGTGCAGACACAGACGTTCCTGCCGGTGATATCGGTGTTGGCGGACGTGAGATCGGATATATGTACGGACAGTACAAGAGGATCAGAGATACCTACGAGGGCGTTCTCACAGGAAAGGGACTTACCTACGGCGGATCACTGGCTCGTACACAGGCTACAGGTTATGGCCTTCTTTATCTTACAGAGGAGCTGCTTAAGTGCAACGGCTCTGACATCAAGGGCAAGACAGTAGTTGTTTCCGGTGCCGGAAACGTTGCTATCTACGCTATTGAGAAGGCTCAGCAGCTGGGAGCCAAGGTTGTTACATGTTCAGATTCCACAGGCTGGATCTATGATCCCGAGGGAATCGATGTAGCACTTCTTAAAGAGGTCAAAGAGGTTAAGAGAGCCCGTCTTACTGAGTATGCAGCAGCAAGATCTTCTGCAGAGTATCACGAGGGCAAGGGCGTATGGTCAGTTAAGTGTGATGTTGCTCTTCCTTGCGCAACTCAGAACGAGCTTCTTCTTGATGATGCCAAGCAGCTTGTTGCCAACGGCGTTCAGGCTGTCTGCGAGGGTGCTAACATGCCTACATCCATCGAGGCTACTCAGTATCTTCAGGACAACAAGGTACTCTTCGTTTGCGGTAAGGCTTCAAATGCAGGCGGTGTAGCTACATCAGCTCTTGAGATGAGCCAGAACAGTGAGAGACTTTCATGGACCTTCGAAGAGGTTGATGCTAAGCTCAAGCAGATCATGGTTAACATCTATCACAACATTGACGATGCTGCAAGAAAGTACGGCATGGAAGGCAACTATGTTGCAGGTGCCAACATCGCAGGTTTCCTTAAGGTTGCTGAGGCTATGAAGGCTCAGGGTAT
>JAILFT010000192.1 GCA_024697425.1 Butyrivibrio sp.
ATATCGGGAGCTGTGTACTGCGCTTTGAGGCTTCCGCCCATTATCGTCTCTCTTGGTGTGACCCTGGTATACGAGGGAATAATGTATACCATGACAGGCGGCAAATACCTTATGAGTGAGGTTCAGAACAGATCTATGTCAGGCTTTGTTGGAACCTGGGTTTACGCAGCTGTTATCATTGCGGCGGTTCTTATCTTTATGATCATTGTCTTTGAGCGGACCTCCTTCGGCTATGATTACAACGCCCTTAAGTCAGGGCAGAAGGTAGCTGTAGCCACCGGTATCAATGAGGTTAAAAACGCCATTATCTGTTACACGATCTGCGGCGGACTCATGGGACTTGTGGGTATGCTGAATGCCGCAAGAAATACCACTATAAACGGAGGACAGCTGAATTTCGGAAGTATAGCCATTATGTTCACGGCCTTCCTTCCGATGTTCATTGCAGGCTATATCGGAAGGTTCGGAAACGAGAAGGTGGGCTTTCTGCTCTCTGCCCTGTGTATGTCCCTTCTGAATTCCACCTTTGCGGTTTTCTCAAACCGGATAAATGCCACGACTCAGTCAATCATAAACGCAGTACTGCTGGTGATCTTCTTAATCTATTTAAACAATAATCATTTGATCAAGAGAATATTTGCACATGTATAACGAGAAATTATTACGGGAAGCGACAGCTCTTTTCCCTGAAATAAAGAAAAACAAGATAAACGAATGCAAGTGTATTGACTTAAAGAAGGATGGGGATGTCATAAAAAGAGATCCCCGTCCGGCATATGAGTCTATCGCACTGAAAAAAGACGATTCCATCATCCTGGATTTTGAGGACCACTATGTGGGGTACCTGTCCCTGGACCTTGGCTATGAGGGGGCACACCCCGATTCACCGGTTCTTCTGAGAATTCGATTTGCGGAAAGAGAGATCGAGCTTTTTGAGGATGCCTCAGAGTATAAGGGCTGGGTCTCACCGGCCTGGATTGAGGAGGAGCTTATCCATGTGGACATAGTACCGTCTGTTGTGGAACTGGACAGGAGATACTCCTTCAGATACGTGAGGATAGAGGTGGTTGATATCAGCTCCAGATTCTCCTTAAGGGTAAATGATGCATCCCTCACAGCAGTATCCTCTGCTCCGGATGAAGCTCTTTTGCCCTACTACAGCAGTAATGAGCTGGACAGGGAGATTGACAGGGTGGCTGTAAAAACACTCCATGACTGTATGCAGACGGTCTTTGAGGATGGACCCAAAAGGGACAGAAGGCTCTGGATCGGAGACCTGCGAATTCAGGCTCTGGTGAACTATGTCACCTACAACATGAATGACATGGTAAAGTCAAATCTTTATCTGTTCGGGGCTCTGACCCGGGAAGACGGACGGGTGGGAGCCTGTATCTTCCTTGATCCGAAGCCTGAAGTAGATGACACGAATATGTTTGACTATTCCCTGTTCTTTATTGTGATACTTCGGGATTACTACAAAAGGACCGGGGATAGAAAAGCTGTGCTGGACCTTTTCGACGTCTGCAAAAGACAGATCCAGCTGGCAAGTAACAGCCTCGATGAGCGGTATGTGGTAAGGGACTCGGATGTTCTTGGCTGGTGTTTTGTGGACTGGAATCTTGCCCTCAACAAACAGGCCTCCGCTCAGGGAATCTTCATGTATGCCCTTGAGGCAGCCATCGAGCTTGCCCAGTGCGTCGGAGACGTTCTTGCGGAGGAGGAATATGCGCAGCTTTATCTCAAGCTCAAGGAAGCTTCCAACAGATTCCTTTATGATGTTGAGAAGAAGCTCTATATAAGCGGAGCGGAAAGCCAGATCTCTTTTGCCTCGCAGATATGGATGGTGCTTGGAGGAGCAATGGAGGGAAAGGCAGCAGAGCGCCTCTTTGACAGAATGGAGGCCTGCCCTGAAGCAGTGACCATGGTGACTCCCTACATGTACCATAACTACATAGATGCGCTTATTAAAATTGGAAAAAAAGATGTGGCTCACAGGAAAATGTCAAAGTACTGGGGAGGAATGGTGGCAAATTCCGCCGATACCTTCTGGGAACTGTACAATCCGGAAAATCCCAACGAGTCGCCCTACGGTGGGACCATTGTGAACAGCTACTGCCATGCATGGAGCTGCGGACCGGCATATTTTCTGAGAACCTATTTTAATGATACGAAGGATGAACCGTAAATGAGCATAAAGATTGATTATAAAGCAAACCCGTTCTGCCTTGATGATGAGGCGATAAAGTGGGTAGAGGATACCTTTGCCTCAATGACGGAAGATGAGAAGTGCGGGCAGGTATTCTGCCCCATGGGATTTTCCAATGATGAGAATGTTCTTCGGGGCATAGTTGAAGGCGCAGCTGTGGGCGGAATGATGTACAGAAGCGGCCCGGCAAAAGAGCTGAGAGCCACCCACAGGAAGATACAGGACATGGCCAGGATTCCTCTTCTTATCGCTGCCAATACAGAGGCCGGAGGAGACGGACTCTCCTTTGAGGGGACGAGTTTTGGAAAACCAATGGCGGTAGCTGCAACAAACGATCCGGAAAACGGATACCGGATGGGATATGTTGCCTGCAAAGAAGGCGCAGCGCTTGGGCTTAACTGGTCCTTTGCCCCTATCGTGGATATCAACAGGGAATTTCACAATCCCATAACCAATGTAAGGACCTTCGGAGATGACCCGAAGAAAATCGAAGCCTTTGCCTCAAGATACATGGATGGAGCCGATGAATGCGGCGTAGCGGTATCAATCAAGCACTTTCCCGGAGACGGCATAGATGAGAGGGACCAGCACATCGTTACAAGTGTTAACTCACTTGGCGTCAGGGAGTGGGATGAAAGCTTTGGCTATATCTACGGATCGCTTATAGGTAAGGGAGCAAAGACCGTGATGGTTGGACATATCGCTCAGCCTGCCTATGTAAAGGAGATTAACAGGGATGCCACAAAAGAGGAGATGCTCCGCCCCGCCACTCTTTCTAAGGAGCTTTTGCAGGGACTTCTTAGAGGAAAACTTGGCTTTAACGGTCTTATCATCACTGATGCGACCCCGATGGTGGGCTTTACCTCGGCAATGCCAAGGAGCAGGGCCATCCCTACGGCAATTATGAGCGGCTGCGATATGATCCTCTTTAACAAGGAT
>JAILFT010000231.1 GCA_024697425.1 Butyrivibrio sp.
CCAAGAAGTTAGAATTAAAGGGCGATTATAGAACTAAGAGGAATACATTAGTTAATAATTTCCCCGATGAAAAAATATTGAAAAATCTTAAAGTCAGGATTACCGGCACTCAGAATACAGTTAAGGACAAAGATGCCGATATTGAGGCATTAAAAAGTCTGATTGAGAATTGGACCAGGCTTACGGATATGCATGGAGAGTATAATTTCTTTGATACCCGTGAGGTTGATAACGATGAGGAATTTTGTAAAAAAATGGTAAAGAAGTTTGCAGATGTGTTTAAGCTTGATTCCAAGAAAGATGCAAAGGTTTTGGCGCATAAGATCAAGGATCGATATAATATGCCCGATGATATGATAGCCGTTATCTTTGTTCCGGTAATGGGATCAGAGCAACAAGCAAAAAAACTATTAGGTTAAGGCAAATCATTAAAGTCACCGGGACGTTTCATTCTGACTCATTTAAATTGAGCCGGCGAAACGCCCCGGTGGAGTTTTTTTCATGAGGACTATTGGATGAAGCATGATTATGATGCTTTTTGGGAAAGCAGCTGGAATGAGGAAGATCCGGGCGAACTGAACGGATATCTTGAAGGCTATTACCAATTAAAAAGCAGGGAAATTGAAATCTTCAAGGAGCATGATATAGCGAAAGTCTGTGACGCCGCATGCGGCTTCGGAGCATATTCACTGGCCTTTGCTTCCAATGGATTTAGTGTTCACAGCTTTGACATTTCGGAAACAGCCGTAAAGCTTACGGCAAACGCACTGGGAAAATACGGAATTGATGCTTCCAACGTCAGGGTGGCAAGCATTCTTGCTACCGGATACGCCGATAGCTCTTTTGACGGAGTGATAGCTCATGCGGTATTGGATCATCTGACGGCAGAGGATGCAAGGAAGGCCCTGGCAGAGCTGTTCCGGATCACAAGATCCGGAGGCCTGATCTGGCTCTCATTCGATATTCCCGAAGAGGATGACCTTACTGAAGCCCATGTCACGCTGGATGACGGAACGCTGCTGTACACATGTGAGGACAGGAACGGAATGCTCTTTCGCCCATACGATCCGGAGAGAATAGATGAACTTCTTAAAGACTATACGATAATCCACCGGGCAAAGAAGGGGGAGCGGGAATACGCTGTGATCCTGGAAAAGTGAGGAAGAATTGTCATTTCCAGAAGCTGCCCCAGACTTTATCGCACAGCTCGACGCATTTTTCCTTGGAAAAAGAGCTGTCCTGTTCCCGGATGGCATTTTCCAAAGCAAGGCTCTGAGCATATCTGCTTAAAGGATAAACACACACGCCGCCCGGTACTGGGGTCACGTGGCACACCAGAGCTCTTACGCCGTAGTTGGATATTACCACCTCGCCGTCAGCTCTTTTCTCAAGGGTGACATCTGCCATTCCGCCCACCATTCGGTTGGTGACACCGCTTCCGGTCCCGGAAGTCCAGTTTACAAAGTTTCCAAGAGAGTAGTAAACAAGCATATCACCGCCGCCGTGGTTGTTGCCGTGGCCCGGCGCTGCGCCTTCTATAAATTCAATGGGCTCTATAACATGAGGGTGCGTGCCGATTACCAGATCTGCGCCGCCTTCTCTGAAGATCCCCGTCCATTTCTTCTGGGAAGAATCGATCCCGAGATTATATTCGGTCCCCCAATGTGGGCATACAATCGTAAAGTCAGCATTTGCCTCGGCAAATTCAAGATCCCGTTTCACTTTTGCTTCGTCAAGCATGTCCACCGCATAGGGCATGTCTTTGGGCGCTGAAATGCCGTTGGTTCCGTAGGTGTAATTAAGGATGGCTATCCTTATGCCGTTTTTGGTGATGATATCCACAGTGTTTTTCTGAGCTTCATCTCGGTTGATTCCAAGAACTGCAATCTCAGGGTGATTGGTGCTCCAGTAATCCAGGGTATTGGTGATGCCTCTTTTCCCTTTATCGAGAGCGTGGTTGGTGGCGTGGAACACCACATCAAAGCCGGCGCCTGTCAGGGCATCACCTATCTCATAGGGCGCGTTAAAAGCAGGATAACCGGAAACTCCAAGCTCTTTACCGCCTATGATCACTTCCTGGTTGACCAGGGCAAGATCCGCCTCGCTTATCAGAGTCTTAGTCCTCGAAAAGATCGCATCAAAGTTGTAGTTTCCTTCCTCATCAACGGAAACTTCCTCAACAGGAGTGTGGAGAAGAATGTCTCCAACCATGACTAAAGAGACTGTCTCGGGCTCACTTGCCAGAACGGTCTTTTTTGATGCGGTGATCAGGAGTATGAAAATAAGTGCCAAAATTATGGGCTTCATTCGTGTTCGCGTCATATTTAAATTATAACATGCGTAATGCTGAAACGACCCGCTGACGATATTGACATATGTCATAAATGGTACTATATTATATCTGACATATGTCAATTTCACCCGGGCAATAATTTCGCCCTGGACATATTTTCACCCGGGCCATAACTTAAACCCGAATTTCACTTTACGGAGGCCATAATGCCAAGAACCCCAAAACTCAGGAAGATACACAGCTTCCCTGATTACTACAGCTTTATACCCGAAGAGGCGGATGCCGAAAGCCTGGAGAGCATAGAGATGTCCTTGGATGAGTTTGAGACCATGCGGCTTCTGGACCATGAGGGACTCAACCAGGAGGAATGCGCTGCAAGAATGGGAGTTGCAAGGACTACCGTGACGGCCATGTATGAGAGTGCCAGGAAGAAGCTGGTAAGTGCTGTGGTTGAGGGCAAGCGCCTCAGTATAACAGGGGGAAATATTGAAATTGACAGAACGGGAAGGCATTTCCCGATTTATGCGAATGAAAAAGGAGACAGAACTATGAGAGTAGCGGTAACTTATGATAACGGTAATGTTTTTGGACACTTTGGAAGAACAGAGCAGTTCAAGGTTTACGATATTGAAGACGGAAAGGTAGTTGATTCTAAGATCCTTGGAACCAACGGCGAGGGATGCGGAGCCCTGGCAGGAATCCTTAACCTGGCAAATGTTGATGCCCTTATCTGCGGCGGAATCGGCGGCGGTGCCCAGAGAGCCCTTCAGGAAGCAGGCATTAAGCTTTACGCAGGAGTTGAAGGAAGCACAGATGCGGCTGTTGACGCTCTTATTGCAGGGACACTTGAAGCCGGAAGCGAAGCCAACTGCGACCACCACGACCATGAACACGGCGAGGGTCATTCCTGCGGACACGGCGGCTGCCACCACTGATTGGCCAACCAATCAACCAACCAGCCAATCAGCCACTAAGGAATATAGCCACTGCAGGGGGCCTTGTTTGACTCCCCAATAGAGACAATCAGAACCGTCCCCATTGACTCCGGGCCCCATTGACTCCCTGCAGAATTTGGGCTAGAATTTCATTATAAAAAAAGAAAGAGCACATCTGTGCATGGGTGAAGAAATGAGGCTTTGATGATCACATTTAAGTTAACACGTATGTTTAACCCCGGAGACGGGCTTTTATGCGTGCGCCTTAAATCTGATTATCGCAAGCTTCTTTCATTCCTACATGTTACCGGTGGGTGATATATGGGTTTGTTTTTGCGAGTCTGTTTTAGCGTACGCAGGTATGTCTGAAACAGGCTTTTTTATTTGCTCCGGGAGATTGGAGGATATATGTCACAGATAAATGTAAGTAATCTCACCTTCGGGTATGAAGGAAGTTTTGATAACGTCTTTGAGGACGTGTCCTTTAGCATTGATACCAACTGGAAGCTGGGTTTCATCGGAAGAAACGGCAAGGGTAAGACCACGTTCCTTAGGCTCCTTCTTGGGGAATACGAGTATAAGGGGAGCATAACCACCGATGCGGTGTTTGACTATTTTCCTTACATAATCCGGGGAAAAGAGCTGGATATGACAGCCGCGGAACTTATGGAAAAATGGAAGCCTCAGGCTGAGTACTGGAAGGTTTTGTGCGAACTTCCGCAGCTTTCAGTTGATCCCGGGCTCCTTAGCAGGCCCTTTAAAACCTTAAGCTACGGCGAGAGGACCAAGGTCATGCTGGCGGTTCTTTTCTCGGGAGAAAATGACTTTCTTCTCATCGACGAGCCCACCAACCACCTGGACATGGAGGCAAGACAGATCATAAAGAACTATCTATCCGGGAAAAAAGGCTTCATCCTGGTGTCCCATGACAGAGACCTTCTGGACGCCTGCGTGGACCATATGCTGATACTTAACAGGTCCACCATCGAGGTCCAGAGCGGTAACTTTACCAGCTGGTGGGAGAACAAGGAAAAGAAAGATGCCTTTGCCCGGATGGAAAACGAAAAGCACCAGAAGGAAATCGGAAAGCTCAAGGCTTCCGCCGACCGCACCTCAAGATGGGCTGAGAAAAGCGAGAATTCCAAGATCGGTTTTGATCCTGTTAAGGAAAATGACAGGTCCATTGCCACCAGGTCCTACATCGGTGCCAAGACCAAGAAAATGCAGTCCCGGGTGAAAAACTTCGAAAAACGCATAGACCGCGAGATAGATGAGAAGGAGGGACTTCTTCAGGACATCGAGGAGAACGCAGACCTTAAGATCATGCCCCTTAAACACTACAAAGAGAGGCTTATCCGGTGCAGAGACCTCTCTCTTAGGTACTCCGATGGAAAAGAGCCGGTGACCGAAAATCTCACCTTTGAAGTCAAGCAGGGAGAGATAGTGTTCCTAAACGGAGCCAACGGCAGCGGAAAGTCCAGTCTTATAAAGGCAATACTGCGCGAAATACAAGACGGGGGCGATAGAGCCGACAGCTGTGAAAGCCCCGAAAGCATGGAAAATCCGGGAAGCATCTCCGCAAGCCAAGGCGGCAGCCTTTTGCTTACAGGCACCCTCACCGTTGCTCCCAACCTGACCGTATCCTACATCAACCAGGATACAAGCCACTTAAAGGGGAGCCTTAAAGCCCACGCCAAAAGCCTGAATCTTGATTACAGCCTGCTTTTGGCAATCTTAAGGCAGCTTGATATGAACAGAACTCAGTTCGAGAAAAACATGGAGGATTTTTCCGAGGGCCAAAAGAAAAAGGTGCTGATAGCGACAAGTCTTTTGACCCCGGCGCATCTCTATATCTGGGACGAACCCCTGAACTATATAGATGTCTTCTCCAGAATACAGATAGAAAGGCTTATAGAGAAATACAAGCCCACAATGCTCATTGTAGAGCATGATGTAAGGTTCAGACAGAAGCTCTCGTCTAAAGAGATCGAGCTTTAATGCATATTATAGGCAAGCCATAAAAAGTCATGGGCCGGAACCGTCACGTTCTTTGCGGTAAAGAGCCTTCTTGTCAGGAGATTCTTGTAATTGCCTTCCTCATTGATGTGGGCAAGCTCATCATAATCTCCGAAGTTGAAAAGACCTATGAACTTCTCGCCTTCATAGTATCTGCCGATACCAAGGATGTGGTCGTTGTAGGTTTCTATGATCCAGGCGTCAGCGGCACTGTTGAACACCTTGTGTTCTCTTCGGATTTTGGAGAGTTTCCCTATTGCGGAAAAGAGCTGTTGCTGCCTGGTACCTTTCTTTTTCCTCATAGCTGCGCTGTTCCAGTCGAAGTCTCCTCTGTGAAGATACCTGCTGTCGCCCGCCTTCACCGGATCGTTGTGATAGCTGTAATCATTGAGCTGACCGATCTCATCACCGCTGTAGAGGACCGGGATTCCGCTCTGGGTCAGAAGGAAAGCATGGAGCATGATATCAAGCTTTATAGCCCAGGCCTGTTTGTTTATATCCTGCTCGTACTCGGCAGCTTCGATGCCGCAAAGAGAAGCAGTGGTGCCGCAAAGTCTGGCATCACCAAGGGCGGGATCGTCGTTGTAGAGTTCTCCCCTTGAGGAGGACTCATACATGGAGCCGGTAAGATAGGAGTTTAAGTACTTCTTGTGGTCCACCTGACGAACCCCGAACTGCCGCAGGAAATCGTAGTCCAGGCCCCAGCCTATATCATCGTGGCAGCGCAGATAATTAAGGAAGATATACTGCTTGGGCAGGGAGAAAAGAATCCCCATCTGGTGCTTTAAGAGTCTGACATCCTTAACTGCCACGGTGTGCCAGGTGCTGGCCATGGTGGTGACATTGTAGAGCATCTGACATTCGGGCTTTTCAAGAGTTCCGAAATAGGGAACAACCTTGGAGGGCTCCATTACAACCTCTCCCAGGAAAAGAGTGCCCGGGCAGACAATCTTTGCTGCTATATGCATCATTCTTACCAGTGTGTGGACCTGGGGAAGGTTACGGCAGCTGGTGCCCAGAGTCTTCCAGATGTAAGGCACAGCATCCAGTCTTATTATCCCCACTCCCTGATTGCACAGATAGAGCATGTTAGCTGTCATGTCATTCAAGACCGTGGGGTTTCTGTAGTTGAGATCCCACTGATATGAGTAGAAGGTGGTCATAACAACCTTGCCCGCCTCGCTGCACCAGGTAAAATTCCCCGGAGCTGTCTGAGGAAATACCTGGGGTACCGTCTCTTCATAATCATTGGGTTCATTCCAGTCATCAAAGAAGAAGTATCTGTCCTGAAATTCCTTCTCGCCTCTTCTGGCGCGCTTTGCCCACTCGTGATCCTCACTGGTGTGATTCATTACAAAGTCAAGACACAGGCTGATGCCGCGCTCACGGCATTTTGCGGAAAGATGAGAAAGGTCCTTCATGGTTCCAAGCTGAGGCTGTACGGTCCTGAAATCCGATACCGCATAGCCGCCGTCGCTGCGCTCTTTTGGGCTCTCCAAAAGGGGCATGAGGTGGAGATAATTCACCCCGGCCTCTTCAATATAATCAAGGTGCTCCTCCACACCCTTCAAGGTGCCGCCAAAGCAGTTGGTATACATCAGCATACCAAGCAGGTTGCCACCCTTGTACCAGTCGGGATCAGCCTCTTTTTCCGCATCCCATTTCTTAAGGGCACTGCTTCTTTTGTCATAGAACTCTTTTAACATGGACAGAAAATACTGATATGCCTGTTCATCGTTATAGTAAAGCTCATTGTAGAGCCACTTCAGTTCGTCCTGGTATTTAGCAAGACGTTCATCGAAATCGTCGGTTCTTTTCCTCAAATTAATAATCCTCCGTGGTGACATAATAAATTTAAGCAAATATTGCCACTATTATTTTATCAAAAATTAAGGTGCCGGGGGCGTTTCATTTTGAAAGACTAAATTATCTAAAATTAGTATAAAAATTCATTTTATCCAATACAAATACGTACGTCGCTGTAGTATTCTAAAACAAAGAGATTCATACTTTGGTGTTGAATATGAGCAGGTCGAAAAAGATTATCGCCTTCATGGGCGGAATGATCGATGAAGAGAAGAACTGCTATTTCATCCGTGCGATGGAGCAGCAGTGTAGAAAAAACGGCTATCTGATGATCGTCTTTGGGTTTTCCGAGACCACTTTCAGTGATCAGGACAGGAATAACTGTGAGATGAAGCTGATTCAGATGGCTGGTTTGCTTGACCTTAAAGCTATAATTATGCACCTTGAGTTCATCAAGAACGACTATCTTATAGAAGCTTTCAAGAATCTGGCCAGGGAGAAGGGCATTCCCATTGTCGCCATGGAGCGCAACACTCCCGACTGTCTTAATATTTCCATGCGCTATAAAAACGGCTTTGAGGAAATGGTCCGCCACGTGGTGGAGTTTCACGGATGCCGCAAAGTCAATATGATGGCGGGCCTTCAGGGAGACCATTTCTCCGATATCAGGATAGAAGCCTATAAGACGGTTCTTCAGGAGAACGGGATTCCCATTGAGGAGAAGAGAATCGGCTACGGCGATTTCTGGGACAGGCCCGCAAGGGCAGCAACCAGGAAGTTCCTTGAGGACGGGGATGTGCCGGAGGCGATAGTCTGCGCCAATGACAACATGGCAATTGCGGTCAGCGACGAGCTTCAGAAACTTGGCTACAAGGTGCCGGAAGATGTGATTGTTACAGGCTTTGACGGAGTTAACAAGTGCCTTTTCAAGCAGCCTTCAATCTCCACGGTTGCCCCTGATTACATGAAAGAGGCTTATCAGATAATTGAAATGATTAAATATAACGAGGGTAATCCCCTGGCGGAGGGCCATGACAAGGTGGATTTCCATCTGAGGCTAAGGGGCTCCTGCGGATGTAACAGGTCCTGGGATACTCTTTCTTCGGAGAATATCAAGAACCTCTCTGAATATTATGACGATGTGAACTGGGCGGTTACCAGCGTTAACTCGCTGTTTTCCCAGGCGGCGATCCTTGAGACTTTGACGGATCTGTCCAAATCCATAGAGGAGACGCTGTGGCTCTGGAAGAGGGATTTCCAGTTTGCTGCGGTTTATTCGGATATTCTAAGGCCGGAAATAGAGGACCTTGGCCCCGGGAAGTACACTCCGTTTTTCTGCTACAGGGATGGCGAGGCTACGGGAATCGGACAGCCCTACAATGAGGATGTCTTTTTCCCTGATTTCGAGAGCTTCATAGAAAGCGGCAATATACATGTAATGATTGTTAAGCTCCTTCATTCCGGAAACAGGATTTTCGGTTATATGGTGGAGGGTGCGGAGGATACCAATGACCGGGATGTCAGAAGGTGCGAGGAATTTGGCATGTTCATTTCTTCCGCCATCAATATCGTTGCGGCCAACAGGAATCTGATCCGCATGCACAGGGAGATCGCCGAGGCTTCCCTCAAGGACTATCTCACGGGAATCTTCAACAGACGCGGTTTCTTTAATGAACTGGAGAGGATCATCACCATGGCCTCCAGCAAAGACATGTATCTTACCGTCTTCTCCATAGATATGGACGGACTTAAGCGTATAAACGACGATTTCGGCCATGCGGACGGTGATTTCGCAATCCAGTGCATGGCGGAGGCAATCCACCATGTGGCTTCACGAAACGGCATCAGTGCCAGGTATGGAGGCGACGAATTCGCCTGCGCGATGATCACTGAGAATCCAATCTATCTTTCGGCGGATACCTTCAGGAGCCGCGTAGCGGCCTATCTTGCCGGAAGATCGGATGTGGCGGATAAAGACTATGTGATAACCGCCAGTGTCGGAAGCGCCATGGCCCGCATTGACGAGAAGCTGGACATCGAAAAGCTCATAAAAGAAGCCGACGATGCCATGTACGAAGACAAAAGGCTCAAGAACAGCCGAAAGTGAGCGGGGCGGCATATTAGTCATGGCTGGTGCAGACTGATCTGCAGACTCGGGCATTGGATATTTTGATCATGACTGGTATAGGTTGACCTGCAGGTTTCATAATTGAATATAAGGGATATTTGCGGCGGACTTACAAGATTTCGATGATTTCGAAAAGGTGAGTCCGCCGCATTTGTCTGAGATGGGGCGTTGCGGCGGAAGAGCCCGGTTCACATCTCTCTTTCGCGCCCGCTGCCAATCATACTCAACAACAAAAAACTCAATTCACATCCCCCCCTCGCCACCCGCGACCAATTACCTTCCTCTAATTTGCCAAAATGGGATGTTGACTTTTTATACCAAGGTGATATCATAATGATATCAAATAGATAAACAAAATATTTTCATAGACAACAGACGGAGGTAATTGTCATGAACGAAAACATCAAAGAGAAAGAGATACGCGGACACAAGAACGGAATGGCAGCACTGGTACTGATCACAGTATCATATATTGTTGCAATAGCACTTCTGATATACGGAGGATCATCGGAAGGTCCTGCAGGATCAATTATCTTCACAGTTGCAATTATCTACATCTGCGTAGGCTGGGTACTCTACCTTGGACTTAAGGTCCTTAAGCCCGGTGAGGCCTTAGTGCTCACACTGTTCGGCAAATATGTGGGAACCTTAAAGGGCGACGGATTCTTCTTTGTAAATCCTTTCTGCATTTCCGTTAACCCTGCAGCAGACACCAAGCTCGGACAGAGCGGAGACATCACAGACAACGGCAAGAGCAAGCTTGCTGCAGCCTTTACAGGCACAGGCAACGTAGCCATTGACACTTCTTCCATGAAGAACAAGAAGATCTCCCTCAAGGTCATGACCCTCAGCAACAGCAAGCAGAAGGTCAACGACATCCTTGGTAATCCCGTAGAGATCGCAGTTGCCGTTATGTGGAAGGTAACTGATACTGCTAAGGCAGTGTTCTCAGTTGATAACTACAAGGAATACCTTTCACTCCAGTGCGACACTGCAGTGAGAAATGTAGTAAAGCTCTATCCTTACGATGTAACTGAGAATGTTGACACAACAGGCGACGGACAGGCCGATGACGGAAGTCTTCGCGGATCCACAGAACTTGTTGCAAACCGCATTATGGAAGAGATCCAGAACAAGGTTACAGACGCAGGCATCGAGATCGTTGATGCAAGGATCACATATCTTGCCTATGCTCCCGAGATTGCAGCAGCAATGCTTCAGAGGCAGCAGGCAGCAGCAGTAGTTGATGCAAGAAAGCTCATCGTAGACGGCGCTGTAGGCATGGTAGAACTTGCCCTTGATCGTCTTAACGAAAAAGAGCTGGTGCAGCTGGATGAGGAGCGCAAGGCAGCCATGGTATCAAACCTCCTCGTAGTCCTTTGCGGCAACCACGATGCACAGCCCATAGTTAACTCAGGAAGCCTTTACTGATGGCAGAGAAGAAACAGGTTCCTCTTCGCCTGAACGAGAAGTTATACAATGCCATCGCTGCCTGGGCAGAAGATGACTTTCGCTCAGTGAACGGACAGATCGAATACCTGCTGACGGAATGCGTCAAGCAGAGGAAAAAGGACGGTAAATATGTTTCGGAGACTCTTGATGAGTCTCCGGAATTTGACATTAAATAACCGGGAAAAGAGATCCCGAAGGAGAAAGATATGACACAGACAGTAAGTTCATTATCCATAGCTATAATGGCTTTATCACTGGTTTTTTCCATCCTGTTTCCCATAGGACTGTTTATTTATTACAGGAAAAAAGGCGCCGACATCCCGCCGTTTTTCATCGGATGCGCAGTGATGCTTATTTTCGCCTTTATCATTGAGTCTTTGGTTCACCAGGTGGTTCTTAATATGTCTCCCGCCGGAAGCGTGATCGTCAACAATGTAGTCCTCTATGCCCTGTACGGTGGCCTTATGGCGGGGCTTTTCGAGGAGACCGGAAGATTTGTGGCTTTTAAGACTGTTATGAAGAAGTACAGAGGAAAAGATATCAATGCTCTCATGTACGGAGCCGGCCACGGCGGCTTTGAGGTGCTGGTGGTTCTGGGCATTACCATGATCGGCAATATATATCTTGCAGTTATGGCCAACACCGGCATGGTATCTTCACTGGTGGCAAATGCACCTGCCGAGAGTGCTGCCGCTCTGCAGACTCAGATTGATTCCCTTGCGGCGATTGCTCCCGCCACATTCCTTCTTGGAATGTTTGAGAGAGTATCTGCTGTGATCGCCCATCTTTCCTTCTCGGTTCTGGTGTGGTTTGCGGTCAAAAAAGGAAAAACAATACTTTATCCTGTGGCAATCCTGCTCCACGCCCTGCTTGACTGTGTTACGGTCATTGTATACAGATCCGGGATCCCTCATGCCGAGATAATCACTGAGATTGTTATCTTTATTGTAGTGATTGCCTTTGCCTTTTTTGCCCGGAGAATATGGGATAAGGAAAAAGAAACAGTTTCGGAAGCAGCAGAAATGTAAATGAAATAAAGTCTCAATTTTGTTGTTTAAAAATTGAAAAAATAGTGTATAATGTCTCTGATAACGGAGTGTAGTTTCACGGAGATAAGTTATGGATTTAAATAATAACGATGCTGTTGCTGTTGCCGAAGAGGTGGCTGCACAGCCGGCATGCGATCATGAAGTCGTTGATATGCTTACGGAGATCCGGGACATGACCAAGAAAGAGCTTATCTGGCAGAGAGTAAGTTCATCTGCTCTGCTGGTTCTTGTTTTAGCACTGATAATCATTGGAGTTAACGTAATTCCCAAGGCTGTAGTTGCCATTCAGAATGTCAGTGAAGTTGCTCAGGTTGCCATCGATTCTCTCCACGAGATAGATGTTATGGTTTCGGACGTTACAAATACAAGCCAGAATGTTAATAAGGTCATCGAAGACAACGCGGTTCCTCTTTCGGATGCCGTCAACAACATGTCTAACGTGGATTTCGATGGGCTGAACAAGGCGATTGCGGATCTTCAGGATACAGTGGGTCCCATGGCAAGTTTTTTCAATAAATTCAGGTAAAGCGAACAGTTTTTTATGGAAATAGAACCTTCAAGTTTTTTTAATCTCAAGCACTATGAATACGGAGAGGCGTACTTCGGGAGCCACAAAGGCATGCGCTACAGACTGGCGAGAGAACCCCTTGAGAACGTGGTTTTCGTCAAGCCCGAGGACAGGAAGCCCGCAACACTTATGGCGACCGTATGGCCGGAACCCTATTCATATGCAGCAACAGACAAGGCGCTGATGACCAGCGAGAACTTCGAGATCTCAGAGGAGGGCTTTGCAGCTGCCATTAAGTGGATCAATGACCAGTACGAGACCAGGATAGATATGTGGTCGCTGTAATTTTTTAACAAAAAAATAAAATAAAAAAAGGAAATTAAGGTCCCATGTCGAATAATTACGGTATGGGACCTTTCTATTGCACAGAAAAGTCAGAAAGAAGACGACAAGTGAAAATCCGCGAACAACTCGAAGAGAGAGAAACCAGAATCTTAAGTAAACATGCTACTCTCAGCATGAATTCCAGGGGAAGAGAAAAAGAAGAAGAGGCTTGCGATATAAGGCCTTGTTTCCAGAGAGACCGCGACAGGATCCTTTATTCCAAATCCTTCAGAAGGCTCAAGGACAAGACCCAGGTCTTTTTATCCCCTGACGGTGACCATTACAGGACCCGTATGACCCATACACTGGAGGTTTCCCAGAATGCCAGGACTATAGCGAAGGCTCTTTTGCTGAATGAAGATCTGGCTGAGGCCATTGCACTGGGGCACGATCTGGGCCACACACCTTTCGGACATGCGGGAGAGAGGGCGCTTAACGCTGTATGCCCCGATGGCTTCAGGCACAATGAGCAGAGCCGCAGGATTGTGGAGAAGCTCGAGAACTACGGCCGGGGCCTTAATCTTACCTGGGAAGTGAGGGACGGCATTGAGAACCATGAGATGAATCTTATGCCGGGAACCCTTGAGGGCAAGGTGGTGCGGCTCTCCGACAAGATTGCCTACATGCATCACGACATGGATGATGCCATCAGAGGCGGTATCATCACAGAGAAGGACGTTCCCGAGGACCTTTCAAGAGTCATCGGACATACCAACGGAGAGTGGCTTGACACCTTTATCCATGACATAATCGCAACCAGCATGGACACCGATGATATCAGAATGTCCGACGAGGTATACGATGCCTTTCACAAGCTTCGTACCTTCATGTTTGAGAGGGTGTACACCAACCCCATAGCCAAGGGCCAGGAGGGCAAGGTTGAGGAGATGATCAAAATCCTCTACGGCTACTATCTGGACCACGTGGACCGGCTTCCCGAGTACCTCAGGGAATTTATGGACAGGGGAGAGGCCACGAAGGAGAGGATCGTGTGTGACTATGTCAGTTCCATGACCGACAGATACGCAGTGGCGGTTTTTGAGGAGGTCTATATTCCGCGTTCCTGGACAGTTTTGTAACGGGGCGATATTTACAGTAATTAACTAACAACGAAATGGGGAAAAGAAATTGCGCTATTCGGAAGACATTATAGAAGAAGTGCGATCACGAAACGACATCCTGGACGTTGTGGGGCAGTACGTGCATCTTGAGAAGAAGGGTGCCAATTACTTTGGGCTTTGCCCCTTCCACAATGAGAAGTCGGGGTCGTTTTCTGTATCCCAGTCCAAGCAGATGTTCCATTGCTTTGGCTGCGGAGCGGGAGGAAACGTGTTCACCTTCCTTATGCAATATGACAACCTGACTTTCCCTGAAGCGGTGCAGGCTCTTGCAGAAAGAGCGGGCATTCAGCTCCCGGAGGAGGATAATTCCCCCGGTGCCAGGGAAGACAGAAATAAGAGACAGTTACTTTTTGAAATAAACAAGGAAGCTGCAACCTACTACTATCACAATCTGCGGAGCCAGCGAGGCGCCAAGGGAATGGAGTATTTCAAGGGACGACAGCTTACCGATGAGACCATGAAGCGTTTTGGTCTGGGCTTTGCTTCCATGAGTTCCGACGAGCTTGTGAAGTATTTAAAGTCCAAGGGATATTCAGATGCCCTTATCATAGAAGCGGGGCTTGCATCCCACGATGATAAGAGGGGAACCCATGACAAGTTCTGGAACAGAGTAATGTTCCCGATACAGGATGCTTCCCAGAAGGTCATAGGATTTGGCGGCAGAGTCATGGGAACAGGAGAGCCCAAGTATCTTAATTCTCCCGAGACTCCCATCTTCAATAAGAGAAGGAATCTCTTTGGCCTCAATATAGCCAAGAATTCCAAGGCGGGGTACATGATACTCTGCGAGGGCTACATGGATGTCATTGCCATGCACCAGGCGGGCTACGATATGGCTGTTGCCTCTCTGGGAACGGCTTTCACAGCTGAGCAGGCCATGATACTTAAGCGCTACACAAGCGAGGTCATCCTTGCCTACGATAGCGATGAGCCCGGTACCAAGGCGGCCCTTCGAGGAATAGAGAACCTGAAGGAAGTCGATCTTAAGTGTAAGGTCCTGGACCTTCGGCCCCACAAGGACCCCGACGAGTTCATCAAGAACCTTGGCAAAGAGGAATTTGAAAAGCGCATCAGGAACGCCGAGAGGCCTTTCTTCTTTGAGGCCAGGATCATGGAATCGCGGCATGACATGTCCGATCCTGAATCCAAGACGGAGTTCTACAGAGGTCTTGCCAGGAAGCTCAGCGAGATACAGGATGCCTTTGAAAGGGACAGCTACATTGAGGCTACGGCCGCAAGGTACAACATCCCCTTGGAGAACCTCAAGAAACAGGTGGCAGAATATGCTTCCATGGGAGGTCTTATAAAGCCGGCGACAAGGCCCATGTCCGGCATACAGCCCAAGAAGGATCCCGAGGACGGTATCAGGAAGAACCAAAGACTCCTCCTCACCTGGCTTACGGATGAGCCACAGATCTTTTCCAGGGTCAAAAAATGGGTAACGCCTGAGGATTTCTCAGATGATCTATACAGAAGCGTTGCAAGAGAGCTCTTTTCCGGAATGGAGAGCGGAAGCTTTTCTCCGGCAGCTGTTCTGGACAAATTCGAGGATGAAGAGGAACATCGGCAGGTGGCCGAAATGTTCAATACCAATCTGGTAGATATCGAAACTCCGGAGCAGAGGAAGAAGGCTTTTCACGACATCATCTACGGTGTCAGACAGGCCGGATATGAGCGGCTCAAGAAGACACTTAAGCCTGATGATCCTGAATATCTGATGAAGACCATTCAGGGCAAAAAGGAACTTGAGAATCTGGCCCATGCACAGATTTCTCCCGACGACTGATTATGAAAAAATCTATAGAAAAGGAATGAAAAACATGGCAACTAAGAAGGATACAGCAAAAGAGACAGAGAAGAAGACAAAGGTAACCGCTGCCAAGACTGCGGCCAAGAAGGAGACAGCTGCCAAGGCTGCTAAGGCTCCTGCCAAGAAAGAGACTGCAGCAAAGAAGGAGACCAAGTCTTCCAAGGAAGCGGAGAAAGCGGTAAAAGAGCCTGCTAAGAAGGCAGCTGCAGCCAAGAAGGAAACTGCAAAGGAGCCTGAAAAGAAGGCTCCCGCCAAAAAGCTGACAGCAGCTAAAGCTGCAACAGAGCCCGAAGAGGTAAAGGCTCCCAAGAAGACCAAAAAGGCAGAAGCTGCTGAAGAAGCCGCTCCCAAGGCAAAGAGAGCTTCCAAGAAGGCTGCCGCTGAGGAGACAGCTCCCAAGGGCAAAAATGCAGAGAATACAGGCGAGGTTGATGAGGCAACTCAGGAACTTGTCAGTCAGAAGCTGAAGGACATTCTGGCTCTTGCCAAGAAAAAGAAAAACATGCTTGAGTACTCCGAGATCAGCGATTTCTTCGCAGACATGAATCTTAACGAAGAGCAGCTGGACGGTGTTCTTGAGGTAATCGAGAACAGCGGTATCGATGTACTCAGAGTATCCGATACAGATGATGACATTCCCGATGATGACGATATGGTACTCTCCGAGGAGGATGAGGTTGATATGGAGAATATCGACCTTTCCGTTCCCGACGGAATCAGCATTGAGGATCCCGTAAGAATGTACCTCAAGGAGATCGGTAAGGTTCCGCTTCTTACCGCAGAGCAGGAGATTGATCTTGCTCAGGCAATGGAAGCCGGCCTTGATGCTGAGAAGAAGCTTGCAGAGGACGAGGGCAAGAACAAGCTTACAGAGGCTGAGAAGAAAGAGCTGAACATGGCCATCTACGCAGGAGATGAAGCTAAGAAGCGCCTTGCAGAGGCTAACCTTCGTCTTGTTGTAAGTATTGCCAAGAGATATGTGGGAAGAGGAATGCTGTTCCTTGACCTTATCCAGGAAGGAAACCTTGGACTTATCAAGGCTGTAGAGAAGTTCGATTTCAGGAAGGGATTCAAGTTCTCCACATACGCTACATGGTGGATCAGACAGGCCATCACAAGAGCTATCGCCGACCAGGCAAGAACAATCCGTATCCCTGTTCATATGGTTGAGACCATCAACAAGCTCATCCGTGTAAGCCGTCAGCTTCTTCAGGAGCTGGGTCGTGAGCCTCTTCCCGAGGAAGTTGCCAAGGAGATGAACCTGCCTGTTGAGCGTGTCCGCGAGATCCTCAAGATCTCTCAGGAGCCCGTATCCCTTGAAACACCTATTGGTGAAGAGGAAGACAGCCATCTTGGTGATTTCATCCAGGACGACAACGTACCCGTTCCTGCAGATGCAGCAGCTTTCACACTCCTCAAGGAGCAGCTGGTTGAGGTTCTTGACACTCTTACAGAGCGTGAGCAGAAGGTGCTCAGACTCAGATTTGGTCTTGACGACGGAAGAGCAAGAACCCTTGAAGAAGTTGGTAAAGAGTTCAACGTAACCCGTGAGCGTATCCGTCAGATTGAGGCAAAGGCGCTTAGGAAGCTTCGTCATCCCAGCCGCAGCCGTAAGCTCAAGGATTACCTTGATTGATATGATGACAGAGAAAAACCATCAAAGCAGTGTAGCGGAGAGAAAACAAGAAGTGAATTCACAAGCCGGTGTAGCGGAGAGAATGTCAAAAAGGCTTCTGACCGTGGCAAAGATGCTGGGCGGAGCTGAGAGCTTCAGGCGCGTTGCGGATGTCGGCTGTGACCACGGCTATGTATCTATCTATCTGGTGCAGAGCGGCATTGCAGAGACTGCACTTGCAATGGATGTTCGAAGGGGCCCTTTGGCAATAGCCACCGGCAATGTGGAAGCTTTTGGACTTAAAGATCGCATTGAGACAAGGCTCTCGGACGGACTGGAAAAACTTGAGCCCGGGGAAGCCGACGCTCTTGTAGTTGCCGGTATGGGCGGAAAGCTGATGATCAGTATCCTGGAGAAGAAGTCTCTTTTTGACCTGGGGATAAAATATGCAGTTCTTCAGCCTCAGTCCGATATAGATGAATTCAGGCAGTTCCTCAGAGACAACGGATTTACTGTTGTTGATGAGAACATAGTCCTTGAGGATGGGAAGTATTACTTCCCCATAAAGGTCAAGGTTTCTGAAGATGGCCGTGTCGGCAAGGCCCTTGGAAGGTCACCCCTAAGGCTTATGGATATGCCGGGGCCGGCAGCAGTGGCAGACAGGCTTGGCATCAGTGATGGCAAGGACCTTGAAAGAATCTGCAACCGCTACGGAGAGATCAATATTTTAAAGAAAGACCCGCTCCTTGAGAAGTTTCTTTTGCATGGGAGAGAGGTTTGTGGCTCTATAATGAAGAGCCTTGATAAACAAAGCCATAGTGACAGGTACAATGAAGTAAGACAGGAAGCGGAGGATATTGAGCTGCTTCTTAAGATGTTTTGATAACTTTTCCGTAAAGCGAGGAAATCATATGCCTATAGTTACTATCAACGGAGTTCAGAAAGAATATGAGAAGGCGACTACTTTCGAGGAGATCGCCAAGGAATACCAGAAGGACTATCCACACAGGATAGCCGCAGTTATCTACAACGGCAAGATAAGAGAACTGATGAAGACTGTCAAGAAGGACGGAACGCTGTCCTTTATTACCTTTGCGGATAACATCGGCCACAAGACCATGGCCAGGACAGCCGTGATGATACTTATCAAGGCTGTAAGAGACGTGCTTGGGGACAAGAATCAGTCCAAGATAAGAGTTGAGTTCACCATCGGCAACGGGTATTTCTGCACACTTCACGGAGTTGAGGTGACGGATGAACTGATCGAGAAGTTCTCTGTAAGATTCAGGGAACTGGTGGAGGAGGCTCTCCCCATTACCAAGAAGGTTTATCCTCTTGATGAAGCTATAGAGATATTCAAAAAGCAGGGCATGACCGACAAGGTGGCTCTTCTTAAGTACCGCAGAAGTTCAGAGATCAACATCTACAAACTTGGGGATCTCTATGATTATTTCTATGGATACATGCTCCCCAATACCTCTTATATTGAGCAGTTTAAGATTGATAAGTATCACGATGGGATCATGCTTACGCTGCCCACTAAAAAGGCTCCTGAGCAGCTGATCGTATCCGAGCCCAGAGAGAAGCTTTTTGAGACCATGATGCTGGCCAGCGACTGGGGAAGCATGATGGGTATCTCCAATGTGGGTGACCTTAACAACATGATCTGCGAGGGCAGGATAAATGAGATGATCCTGGTACAGGAAGCTCTTCAGGAGAGCAGGATCGCGGACATCGCCCGTCATATCTTCAAGAGGATTGATGTTAAGTTTGTTATGATCGCAGGTCCCAGCTCTTCAGGCAAGACCAGCTTTGCCAACAGGCTTTCGATACAGCTGCGTACCTACGGCCTTGTTCCTCATCCCATAAGTCTTGACAACTATTTTGTGAACAGAGAAGATACTCCTCTTAACGAGGACGGAAGCTACAACTTCGAATGCCTTGAAGCTCTTGATGTTGAGCAGTTCAACAAGGACATGAAGAAGCTTCTTAACGGAGAGCGGGTTGAACTTCCGGAGTTTAACTTTATCACCGGCAAGCGTGAGATGAACGGAAACTTCATGCAGCTTGGAAAGAACGATGTCCTCGTTATTGAAGGCATCCACGGACTTAACGAGAAGATGAGCTATGCTCTTCCTTCCGAGTCCAAGTTCAAGATATATATCAGCTGCCTTACAACCCTTAGCATTGACGATCACAATAGGATCGCTACCGCAGACGGAAGGCTTCTTCGAAGAATGGTCAGAGATGCCAGAACAAGAGGTGCTTCGGCCAAGAAGACCATCAGCATGTGGGGCTCTGTAAGAGCCGGCGAGGAGGCCAACATCTTCCCCTTCCAGGAGGAAGCCGATGAGATGTTCAATTCCGCCCAGATCTACGAGCTTGCAGTAATCAAGCAGTACGCAGAGCCGCTTCTTTTCAACATCGGCAAGGACGAACCCGAGTACTACGAAGCCAAGAGACTCCTTAAGTTCCTTGATTACTTCGTAAGCGTGGACAGCTCCTTCCTTCCCAGAAACTCCATCTGCAGGGAGTTCGTGGGCGGAAGCTGCTTTAAGGTGTGAGGCTGGCTGCGGTAGCTGTTTCAAGGCGTGAGACTGGCTGCGGCATGTGGCTTTATGGTGTGAGGATGATTGATGGCAATGTAGCTTTATGGTGTGGGGCTGACTGGCGGCAGCGCGGCAGGATATGTGATGGGATAAACGCGCGAATCATCCATTTTTTGACTAAGACATCAATGATTCTCCTGTTGGGTCACTTTTTTTCGAGTTTTTGAGATGCTCGGGTGACTAAGACGATAGCTTTCGGCTGTCTGAGTCAGTTTTTCCTTAAGAGAGAAGTGAAATTTCCTGTAAAATCCAGGATTAATGTGACTAGAGCATGCAAGATACAATGCTTTAGTCACTTTTTTATATTCTGCCAAATCAAGAACAAGCATCGGTCCTGTTCATATTAACTTTTCTATATCATACTAATTGATTCACCCGCCGTACCCACCTACAAAAATTCTTAAAAATTCAAAATCTCAAAAAATATTTTAAATCTTTGCAACATATCATCCCCCTCGTTTGTATACAGTGTAGAACAGCAAAAAACAAGCTGTATAAACGGAGGGAAAAAATTATGAAAAAGCATTTCAGGCATGTATCAATCTTAACAGGAGCCGCTATCATGGCTTCATCACTGGCAGGGTGCGGCAATTCGGTGACCACATCCGATACTGCGACCACAACCACGCAAACAACTACCACAACCACCACAGAGACAACAACACAAACAACCACTGCCATTGATACTTATGATTCGGCCACTGAGGCAGAGTATCCCACCGAGGCAGAGTATTCCGTTGAAGCAGAATATCCTGTTGAAGCAGCCCCCATGGCACCACAGGAGTCTGCCTGTACTTCAGCGGCGGACGCTGTTACAGGGTTCTTCTCATCCAATAAGAACACAGCTGCAACAGCGGAAGGCTGCTATGTATATGAAGATTATTGGGATGATTCATATTGTCCCGTTCCCTATAATACCGAATCCTATGGCAAACCCGAGGAGAACGGCTTCTTCCTCTCTCAGGTGCAGCCTCTTTCAACCTTTGCAGCTGATGTGGATACGGCATCCTACGCCAATGTCCGCAGGATGATCGAGAGCGGCTACGGCGAAGACAGCATTGATCCTGAGGCGGTCCGTCCCGAGGAATTCATCAATTATTTCTCCTATGACCTTAATTCTCCCAAAAGAGGCGAGAAATTCGGAGTTACAACAGAAGTTTCAACCTGCCCCTGGAACAAAGATCACCAGCTGATGTTCGTGGGACTTAAGGCAGAAGATCAGTTTGACGGCGATATGCCAAAGAGCAACCTTGTATTTCTCATCGACGTATCGGGGTCAATGACTTCCGAGAACAAGCTGCCTCTTTTACAGAAAGCATTCAAAGAGCTGGTGGACAATCTTCCCGGGGACGGCACTGTTTCAATAGTTACCTATGCCAGCAAGGAGGACGTAATTCTTTCCGGAGAGAAGATGTCCAACAAGCGCGCCATCAAAAACGCCATCAGCAGGCTCTCCGCAGGCGGCTCAACAGCAGGAGAAAGAGGCATGCAGATGGCCTATGAAATTGCTGAGGAGAATTTCATAGAAGGCGGCAACAACAGAGTAATCATGGCAACAGACGGTGATCTCAACGTGGGCATTTCCGACCCCGACGATCTTGAGGATTTTATCAGCAAGAAAAAAGACAGCGGCATTTACCTCTCAGTTCTTGGCTTTGGAACAGGAAACTACAAGGACGACAAGCTTGAGAGACTGGCAGACTGCGGCAACGGCAACTATTCCTACATTGATTCCATGACAGAGGCCAGGAAGGTTCTTGTGGATGAAATGAGCTCAACCCTCGTTACTGTTGCCAAGGACGTCAAGTTCCAGGTGGAGTTTAATCCTGCAACAGTTAACGGCTATAGACTTATCGGCTATGAGAACAGACAGATGGATGCGGTGGACTTCAACAATGATGCCAAGGATGGCGGCGAGATCGGTGCAGGCCACACAGTTGTTGCCCTTTACGAGATCATCCCCGCAGGCAGCAAGTCAGCCATTGACCTCAAATATCAGACCGTTTCCGGTAGCGACAGCGACGACTATGCAACCATTAAGATCCGCTACAAGGAGCCTGATGAGGACAAGTCAAAACTCCTTACCTACGTGGTTGATGGTGAATTCTTCAATGAGAATGCAGGAGAGAACCTGGCATTTGCAAGCCTTGTTTCGGAATTCGCAATGCTCATCGGAGACAGCGACTACGCCGGCGACATCACCTACAGCGATATCATGAAGGCCTACAAGAAGCTGGACAACACCGATGACTACAAGGACGAGTTCTACAATCTGGTGAGAATGGTGGAAAAGAGAAGCTGATACTGATATACTATCTTCCGGGAACCTGGGCAAAAAAGACAGCTCTTTTCCCGGGAGATTTTTAGATGAGTGAGATTGTCTTACGTTTAAGTGAATATATAAGGCCTAATCCCATGAGCATCATTGCTTCCTTCATTGCGAAAGTCGCTGAGGCTGTTGGCTTTGGTACTTTGATCAAAAAAGCAGAATCTGCAAGCCTTGAATCAGAAGCCGATAAAGCTGCACAGGCTGAACGTGCGGCGAGAGCTGCTTCCATTCTTGATGACTATGGAAACAGTATTCTGCGTACTGCCTACATGTATCTTCACAACATGAGCGATGCGGAGGACATCCTTCAGGATACCCTTATTCAGTACATCAGAAAGGCTCCGGCATTTGAGAGCGCAGGCCATGAGAAGGCGTGGCTCCTTACCGTGGCAGCGAATCTTTCCAAGAACAAGATCAAATACAACGAGCTTAGAAAGACTGATGAGCTTGCGGAGGAACTGGTGGGAGAGGAAGACCGGGATCTTGCCTTTGTCTGGGAGGCGGTCAAGCAGCTTCCCGAGAAGTTCCGAGAGGTTATACATCTTTTTTATCAGGAGGGATACAGTACTTTAGAGATAGCAAAGATCCTTAAAAGAAATGAGTCCACTGTTCGCTCGGACCTTAAGCGTGGCAGGGACAAGTTAAAAGAAACATTGAAGGAGGCCTACGACTTTGAGTAAGTATCAGGATATTATGAACAAAATTGAAGTCACGGACGAGATGAAGTCCAGGATCCTTCAGAATATAGAAAAAGAGCTGAAGACAGAAGAAGCTGCGACAGGCGATGATAAGAAAAAGGAGATGGAATCTTCGACAGGCGATGATAAGCTAAAGGAGAAAGAATCTTTGGCAGGCGAAGATAAGAAAAAGAAGAAAGAAGCTTCGGCCGGCGAAGATGCTCCCGGTAAGATCCGCAAATTTGAATTCAGGAAGTACATGCCAATGGCGGCAGGACTTCTTGTTTTCATCCTGAGCACCTTCCTTATCCTCAATGTTATTCCGCACCATAGAGGCAATGAAAGTGCCACAACGGCGCCCATGGCCGATTCCGAGAGCGCGGTTTATGAGACTGAAGCACCGATGGCGACAGAGACCGCAGCGGAAGCAGAGATGGCAGAAGAAGCGCCTGCGGAGGCAGAGATGGCAGCAGAAGCCCCGGCGGAAGCAGAGGCAGAGACTGAGGCAGAGATGGCAGAAGAGTCACCTGCAGATACTGCATTACAGGTGGAAACCAATGCGGCTGTGCAGGAAGCAGCAGAAGAGGGCCTAAGGGCAGAAGAAGCTGCAAAGGGTGATAAAACCACCGGTACAGCACCATCAGCAGTGGGTGGCGCCAAGGGCGAATCAATACAGCTTGATGGGATGAAGCCATCCTCAGAGACCGATACAGTTGCGTCAGAGTCGGAAAACGCAGCAGCGCAGGAGAACACCGACAAGACGGAAAGCGTAACGACGCAGGATAGCACCGGCAAGACAGAAGGTGTAACAGCGCCGGAGAGCGCCGGCAAGACAGAAGCAGTGGGAGAGCCGGAGCCCATTACATCCCCTGTGGAAACATCTGCGCCTAAGCCGAGTTTCTTTGGCAGGATAGCCAGATTCTTCAGAACTATAATTGAGGCAATAAAGAGTTTGTTCGAGTAATTATGATTTTGACCGGAAGAATAACTTATGCTTTCCGGGTGAAAAACAGCTTTGGCGGTAATATAAATTGTAAAAAACAGCGCCTTAGGATCCGTAAAAGGGTTCCAAGGCGCTGTCTTTTTCTTTTTTAAGAGCAGAACTGTAAGCCGGGTTATGTCGTGAATGATCATCTATCTAGGACTGCTGTCACCAACAGCCTCAAGCGACCCACCTGAGAGCGAACCGGGCCGGCTCATAGCTCTCTGTTCGGTCTTGCTTCGGATGGGGTTTACATGGCTACTGATGTTACCACCAGCACGGTAGTCTCTTACACTGCCTTTCCACCCTTACCAGCCTCGAAGAGACTGGCGGTATCTCTCTGTTGCACTATCCTGGGAGTCACCTCCACCAGACGTTATCTGGCATCCTGCCCTGTGAAGCCCGGACTTTCCTCTCCCATGCCCTTTCGTTTGCATGGCAGCGATCATTTATTCTGCTCATCAAGTAATGTAATAGGGATTGAAGGATTTGTCAAATTTTTCATAGGAGATGTAAATTTTGTGAAAGCACTTACATTTGGACAAGATTTGCAAGGTTTTGACATAAAAATGAAGTGAAAATGGAATTGATTTACCTTATGATGGTATAGAAGTCGAAAGACAAACCCGCAATGAATCACGAAGTATCATGCTGATTCACTGCAATTTACAACGATTTACATTATTGGAGGCATTATGGAACTTAGAACAGCTTGTTCACCCAAGGACGAGAAATACTACGATACCAAGAGACTTCGAGAGGAATTCCTGATCGATGACCTTTTCCAGCCGGATACCATTAAACTGGTATACAGCCACATTGACAGGATCATCACCGGATCTGCGGTACCTGTTAAGGAAGAGCTGAAGCTTACAGCGGGAGATGAGCTTAGAGCTGAGTATTTCCTGCAGAGAAGAGAGATGGGAGTTATCAATATCGGCGGAGCCGGCGTTATCACCATCGACGGCAGGAAGTATGATGTGGATTACAAGCAGGGCATGTACATAGGTATGGGGTCAAAAGATGTTTCTTTTGCCAGCGTAGACAGTGCTAAGCCTGCCAAGTTCTATATCAACAGCGCACCTGCCCACAAGACCTATCCCACTGTTCTTATCAAGAGAGAGGGAACACCTTCAGAAGATGTTGTCATCATCAAGGATGAGAACAAGAAGGAACTGGGAAGCCTTGAACAGGCCAATCACAGAGTTATCAACAAATACATCCTTCCCGGCCAGGTTGAGACCTGCCAGCTGGAGATGGGTATGACCGAGCTTAAGCCCGGCAGCGTATGGAATACAATGCCATGCCACACCCACGACAGAAGAATGGAAGTTTACCTGTACTTTGATATCCCAGAGGATGCACTGGTAATGCATTTCATGGGAGAACCCACAGAGACAAGACATATCATCATGAGAAACGAGCAGGCTGTTATCAGCCCCAGCTGGTCAATCCACTCAGGATGCGGAACTCAGGCTTATACATTCATCTGGGGAATGGTAGGAGAGAACCAGGATTTCGATGACATGGATGACTGTGAGATGTGTACATTGATATAAGTATTCAAAGTCATTCAATGCTGTGCTTGCACAATGCATTGAATGACCTTGAAGACTGAACAAACATGAGGAAAAAAGATACATGAAGAATGAATGTATCGATTTCCGAATGTTTGTAGCATGTCGAGAGCGAAGCGGAGACATGCGTATATATCATAATTATATAAACTAATATGACTATTTAGGAGGAAAATGTAATGGGAGACTTTTTAAAGAACTTTTCACTTGAAGGCAAGGTAGCATGGATCACAGGCGCATCCTACGGACTTGGTCTTGCTTATGCAGTAGCTTACGCAGAGAGTGGAGCTAAGATTGTTTTCAACGATATCAATCAGGAACTGGTAGACAGAGGCCTTGAGGAATACAAGAAGCGCGGCATCGATGCTTACGGTGCAGTTTGTGATGTAACCAAGGAAGATCAGGTTCAGAAATTTGTTGCCGATGTTGAAGCCAAGGTTGGCTCAATCGACATTCTTGTTAATAATGCAGGTATCATCAAGAGAATACCTATGCACGAGATGAGCGTAGAGCAGTGGAACCAGGTCATCGATGTTGACCTTACAGGTCCCTTCATCTGCTCAAAGGCAGTTATCCCTGCAATGATGAAAAAGGGCTCTGGCAAGATCATCAACGCATGCTCAATGATGTCTGAGTTTGGCCGTGAGACTGTATCAGCTTATGCAGCTGCAAAGGGCGGACTTAAGATGCTCACAAGAAACATCTGCTCTGAGTACGGTCAGTACAATATCCAGTGCAATGCTATCGGACCCGGCTATATTGCAACACCTCAGACAGCACCTCTTCGTGAGAAGCAGCCTGATGGATCAATGCATCCTTTTGACAGATTCATCCGTTCCAAGACACCCGCTCAGAGATGGGGCAGAACAGAGGACCTTATGGGTCTTGCAGTATTCCTTGCTTCTCCCGCTTCCGACTTTATCAACGGACAGGTTGTTTATATCGATGGCGGTATCTCTGCTTACATCGGACAGGATCCCGGAAACCTTGATCCTTCCAAGTTCACAGATATCGACGAGAGCACAGCTCAGTAATATCGCCGGATGGCAAAAGTGATTTCGTAAGATTATTTATATATAGAGAGGCATAGAAATGGATAAGATTTGTGAAGAACTTTATAAGATCGGTATTGTGCCGGTAATCGCAATCGACGATGCAAAAGATGCAGAGCCCCTTGCCGAGGCACTTATAAAAGGCGGACTCCCCGCAGCTGAGGTTACCTTCAGAACCGCAGCCGCAGAGGAGGCAATCAGCATCATCTCTAAGAAATTCCCCGAGATGATCGTAGGAGCAGGAACAGTTCTTAACGCTGAGCAAGCTGACAGAGCCAAGGCAGCAGGAGCAAAGTTCATCGTAAGCCCCGGATTTAACAGAGCAAATGTTGAATATATTCAGAGCATCGGAGTGCCGGTAGTTCCCGGAACAGCTACACCCGGTGAAGTAGAGCAGGCTATCGAGCTCGGACTTGACTGCGTTAAGTTTTTCCCTGCCGAGCAGAACGGCGGAATCGCCAAGATCAAGGCTATGGCTGCACCTTACACCAAGATGCACTTCATGCCCACAGGCGGTATCAACAAGAACAACTTAAATGACTATCTTAGCTTTGACAAGGTATTCTGCTGCGGCGGAAGCTGGATGGTGAAAAAAGATCTCATTGCAGCCGGAAAGTTTGATGAGATCGAAGCTATGACAAGAGATGCGGTAAGCGCAATGCTGGGCTTCAAGCTCAAGCACATCGGTATCAACCAGAATAGTGAAGGCGATGCCGAGAAGGTTGCTGACATGTTCGACAATCTCTTTGGATTCACCAAGAAGGTAGGCAACTCATCAGTATTTGCCGGATCATTCATCGAAGTGATGAAGGCAAAGGGACGCGGAGACTGCGGACATATCGCCATCGGCTGCAACAACATTGACAGAGCTGTATATCACCTTCAGAGGCAGGGCGTTAAGTTCGAAGAGGCTTCACTTTCATATGATGCTGACGGACATTTAAAGAACGCATATCTTGAAGATGACTTTGGTGGCTTCAGAGTACACCTTGGAAAAAACTGAGCACTACGCGAGGTTCTTTCCAGCGTAGATACGAAGTCTGTTCCGGCGAGCAAAGCAAGAGCAGAACTTCCTTATGAATAAACGGAGGATAAATAATCATGGCAAAAAAAGTAGTAACTTTTGGAGAAATAATGCTTCGCCTTCAGCCTGATAACTATTTGAGATTTGTACAGGTTGATCACCTTGAGGCTACCTTTGGCGGCGGAGAGGCCAATGTTTCGGTATCTCTTGCCAATTACGGACTTGATTCCGTATATGTAACAAAGCTCCCTGCACACGAGATTGGACAGGCAGCAGTTAATTCCCTCAGAAAATACGGAGTTGATACATCCAAGATCACCAGAGGCGGCGACAGAGTTGGTATCTATTTCAACGAGAAGGGCGCTTCCCAGAGAGGTTCCAAGTGCATCTATGACAGAGCACATTCAGCCATTGCTGAGGCTTCTCCCGCAGACTTTAACTGGGACGAGATCTTTGAAGGAGCAGAGTGGTTCCACTTTACCGGCATCACTCCCGCTGTAAGCGATTCTCTTGCAGCCATTACTCTCGAGGCTGTTAAGAAGGCCAAGGAGCACGGCCTTACAGTATCCTGCGACCTTAATTACAGAGGCAAGCTCTGGAGCAAGGAGAAGGCAGGTAAGGTTATGGGCGAGCTCTGCAAATATGTTGATGTCTGCATCGCCAACGAAGAGGATGCCAACGACGTATTCGGCATTGCAGCTTCTTCCACAGATGTTACAACAGGTAAGCTCAACAGAGAGGGCTATATTGAAGTTGCCAAGAAGCTTACTGACAGATTCGGTTTCAAGAAGGTTGCCATCACTCTTCGTGAGTCCATATCAGCCAACGACAACAACTGGAGTGCAATGCTCTACACCGACGGACAGGCTTACTTCTCCAAGAAGTATGCGCTTCACATCGTTGACAGAGTCGGCGGCGGTGATTCCTTCGGCGGTGGACTTATCTATAGCTGCGTAAACGGCTTTGATCCTCAGGAGACTATTGAGTTTGCTGTTGCTGCATCAGCCCTCAAGCACTCCATCGAGGGTGACTTCAACCTGGTAACAGTTGATGAAGTCAAAAAGCTTGCAGGCGGAGACGGCTCAGGACGTATCCAGAGATAATATTTCAAAGTATGATATAAAGATAAAAAAAGAATTAAAAAGCGTCATGCGTTATTTAAATGCATGGCGCTTTTTTCTATAATGTAATAATGAACAGATATGTAGCAAATGAGGTGACGCAGTGGTACCGGAAGGCTGGATGATACTTAATTTTTATACGGCTCTTCTTTTGATCCTGCTCCTGTTTTTCCAGGGAAGAACAACCCGTACGGAATCAGGAGACAGGTTTATCAGATTGGACTTAATGACACTGCTTCTTCTGACTGCTGAGACTGTGGGGCATGTAGGTGAGTTTTCCGTGGACCTCATATGGATGTCCAAGATAGGCTATTACATCATTTATGCCCTGGATCCGGCATGTTACCTCTTTGCCATTCTATATATTGACTGCTGGATAAACGAGGGAGAGAAGAGTATAGGCCGAAAGCTTGTCACCGCGGCCTACAAGATCTTTGTGGCGGGCAACATCATTGTGGTTACTGTCTCGGCTCTTTTTGATCTTAAACTTCTCTATTATTTTGAGGGCACAGAGTATTTCAGAGGACCGCTGTTTTATGTAAGAGCCGCGCTCCTTCTGATATTCTGTCTGCTGCTTTCGCTCTACTCCTTTGCCTACAGGAAAAAGATCTATGCGGATTACCGTGGGGCCATCTTTGAACTGCCAACTCTTGCCATGATAGGAGCATTCCTTCAGATAGTGTTTGCAAACCTTGACATTACCTATGCCTCCATTGCAATAGGACTCCTTATAGTGTTCTGCAATCTTCAGGCCAACAACCTGGATGTGGATTATCTTACAGGAGCACTTAACAGGAGAGGCCTGGACATCAAGCTGGAGGAGCGCATAAGGTTAGCCCAGGCGGGTGGCAGATCCTTTTGTGCCATAATGCTGGACCTTGACAGATTTAAGAAAATCAACGATACCTACGGCCATATGGAGGGTGACTACGCTCTTAAGACTGTGTCGGATATTTTATACAGAGTCTTTTTCCAGGGGGCTCACATCGGGAGATTCGGTGGCGACGAGTTCTGTGTCATCTCAAATATCACCGACAGAAAAGAACTGGATGAATGCCTGGAGATACTTGATGATGAGATTGAGATCTGGAATTACAGGGGCGGTAAGCCCTATGAAATAGCCATAAGCTACGGAAGTATGATCTACGATCCGGCCTCTAAAATGAGCGCCAAGGATTTTCAGATCGCCATAGATGAACTTATGTATAACGAAAAGAGAAAACATCACCTTGTAGATAACAGAAGGAGGAGAACTGATGAAGCTGGACAAAACAACTGAATCACTTTTGATCTTCCTGGTATCCTTTGTGATTCTTTTAAGTGCATTTTATGTCAGCAGAGTGGCTGTTATTGACTTTGTTTCCTCGGAGTATCATCAGGATATGGATCTTACGGGAGCAAGGCTCTCTGACCTTGTCTACGCAACCGTGAACAGGACCAGTCATTGGAGTACCAAATCAGGTTACGGAGCTCAGTTCGATTTTGTTTTGCATAACCACAGCAATTCCGAGATCAACAATTGGAACATTCACATGAATGTTCCCAATAATTCCGATATTTCACAGTACAACGGGATCAGCGTCAATGTTGAGAAAGGGGAAGTTATTCTGGAGCCGGACAGCGACAATCTTACGCTGAAAAGAAATTCACCCATTGAATTCAGTATTGTGATAAACACCCAGGAACCCTTTTATCCGGAGTCCATCAGCTTTACCGGATATCAGAGGGGAATCTTCGGAGAGAGTGTTGCCAACAATATCGTCTTTCTGGCCTTTATGGTATGGGCATTTTTGTTTGTTGGTTTTTTTGTAACAAGATTCAACCTCAAGAACTACCGGGAGAAACAGAAGAATGATGTGAGGATCATCCTTCAGTCCATGAACACATTCATCAGCTTCATCGATGCCAAAGATCCGTACACCAGAGGCCATTCCAGACGTGTTGCCATGTATGCGGCCGAGATTGCCAAGAGAATGAGACTGTCGGAGGATGAGGTCCAGAATATTTATTACGCAGGGCTCCTCCACGATGCCGGTAAGATAAGTGTTCCCGATGCCGTTCTTAACAAGCCCGGCAAGCTCACGGATGAAGAGAGAAAGCAGATCCAGGAGCACACTGTTGCGGGAGGCAAGATGCTCAAGCAGCTGTCGTCCCTTCGCGGAATAAGAGAGACAGCTCTTTACCATCATGAGAGATACGACGGCAAGGGATATCCTGAAGGATTAAAGGGCGAGTCGATCCCTCTTTATGCCAGGATCGTCGGCGTTGCCGATTCCTATGATGCCATGTCCAGTAACAGGGTATACAGAAGGCATCTTAGCAAAGATGAAATTATCGAAGAAATTCAGAGGGGATCCGCAACACAGTTTGACCCAAATGTGGTACCCTATATGGTGGACATGATCAATGACGGCTATGTAAACGTGGTGAAGATGGAGACAGCGGATTCGGATGACAAGTCCTCTGATTTCCACATTACTGAGGACGATATTCCCAGTGTTTACATGGGCTTCTGATTACCGGTCAAAAGAAATATGAACAGGACGGAAAACTATGGCACAATTTGAGATCAAAGACACTTTTTACCTGAACGGAGAACCCTTTAAGGTTATCTCCGGAGCATTTCATTTCTTCAGGACAGTTCCCGAGTACTGGGAGAACAGACTTCTTAAGCTTAAGGCAATGGGCTGCAACACGGTTGAGACCTACATTCCCTGGAACCTCATTGAACCTGAAAAAGGCAAATTCCACTTCGAGGGTATGTGTGATGTGGAAGGCTTTCTTAAGCTGGCAACAAAGCTCGGCCTTTATATCATTGTAAGGCCATCACCCTATATCTGCGCTGAATGGGAGTTTGGCGGACTTCCCGCATGGCTCTTAAAGGACAGGAACATGAGGCTTCGTGTAAGCTACAAGCCTTTCCTTGATGCAGTGGAGGATTATTATAAGGTTCTTTTCCCAAGGATAACAGAATATCAGATCGACAAGGGCGGCAACATCATCCTGATGCAGGTGGAAAATGAGTACGGCTATTACGCTAATGACCATGAGTACATGAACACCATGAAAGACCTCATGAGGAAATACGGTGTGACCGTTCCCCTTATTACCTCTGACGGGCCTTATCATGAGAGCTACAGAGGCGGCTCTGTTCCGGGAGCGCTTCCCACAGGAAACTTTGGATCAGGCACGGAAAAGAGATTTGGTGTGCTTTCACAGTACACAGAAGGCGGCCCTTCCATGTGCGCTGAGTTCTGGGTTGGCTGGTTTGACCACTGGGGTAACGGCGGCCACATGAAGGGAAATCTTGTGCAGAGCTGCGAGGACCTGGATAAGATGCTGGAGATGGGAAATGTCAGCATCTATATGTTTGAGGGCGGCACCAACTTTGGATTCATGAACGGCTCCAATTACTACGATGCTTTAACTCCCGATGTTACAAGCTATGACTATGACGGCCTTCTTACCGAGGACGGCCGCATCACTGAGAAATACAAGAAGTTCAAAGAGATAATTGAAAAGCACACCGGCAAGGCACAGGATGCTGAGTTTGCCGATATCCCGAGAAAGGCTTACGGCAAGCTTGAGTGCAGCGGAAAGGTAAGTCTCTTTTCCGTGGTTGATGATATCAGCACACCGGTTGAGCTTTCCTATACCACAAATATGGAGGATCTTGGCCAGAACTACGGCTACATTCTCTACAGATCCCGTCTTCACAGCGAGGCAGGAATTGCCAAGCTTCGCCTCTGGGAAACTGCGGACAGGGCAAATGTCTTTGTGGATGAGAATCCGCTCGTAACTCTCTATGATAAAGAGCTGGAGAAGGAGCATGACATTCCTTTGGATAAGTATCTTGCCTGCAGCACTCCTGCTATGATGCTGGCCGGCAAGTTTATGGCAGAGAATGGGCTTACTCCCGAGACTGCCATGGGCGCCATTTCCGAGGCAGGCCTTTCCACAGGCGGCTTTATGGGACTTAACGAGAAGTTTGATATTCTTGTGGAGAACATGGGAAGGGTGAACTTCGGACCCAGAATGGAGACCCAGAGAAAGGGCATCGGCCGCTGCGTTCAGATCAACGGCCATATGCACAACGGATGGGATATCTACACCCTGCCACTTGATAACGTGGACAAGGTGGACTTTAACAAGGAGTACAAGGAGAACGTTCCCGCCTTCTACAGGTTCGAGTTCGATGCAGATGAGGAGGGAGATACCTTCCTTGATTTCCGGGGATGGGGCAAGGGAGTTGCCTTTATCAACGGCTTCAATCTCGGAAGATTCTGGGAAATCGGACCGCAAAAGAGACTGTACATTCCCGCGCCTCTTCTTAAGGAGGGCAAGAATGAAATCATCATCTTTGAAACCGAGGGTAAAGCCCCCGGAACCATTGAACTTAAAGATGAACCTGATATAGGTTAAAAAAGCTGTCCCGGTGAAAGTGCCGGGGCAGAAATAATTACTTAAGCTTACCGTAGAGGTGACCTTCAAATTCCTTAAAGAAGGTCTCCTCTATTTTTTTCATGAAGACAACAACATCGTCATCGCCAAAATACAGCTGGAAGTGGACTGAGCCTACGGACTCACCGATCAGGTGGACCTTCACATACAGAACGTTGTCCCTGGTAAAGATTCCCCCGGCAACGTATCTTGTCTCATAGATTGGGAAGATCCCGCGGACCATGCTTCCGAGGCCAAAGGCTATGCGATAGCTGTTGTTTCCCTGTTTAAATTCTATGTAGCACTGGCCGCTTCCCTTTGGAGAGAGGAAAAGAGACAGCTTTTCAAAGCCGGAGCTGTTCTCCGTAAGGTTATATTCAAGGTTCCCTCTTATATATTCCGGGATCTTTTCAGGATCAAACTCAGGGAAGGTTATGGAATAGCTCTCGGGAAGATGGGGCGGTGCTATGGCAAGGCCCTTCTCAAGTAGGCTTCCGTCACTTTTATTGCAGAAGCCGTCAGCTCTTTTTCCGTCTTTATCATTCCCATCGTTTTTATTATCAATAAGATTCTCGTATATCGCATCGTATATGATCTGATTGCCGCCCTGAAGCCCCTGGGTATCGGCGGTTGTAACAACCAGCATTTTCTCTGAAGGAACACATATTCCAAGCTGCCCGCCCATGCCGTAGAGAGTAAAACCGCCCTTCTGGTTCATCCAGATCTGCATGCCGTACCCTTGCGCCTCTGAGGCCACAGGGGCAGTCATGTAAGTGTCTGTGATATTTCTTGTGGCCTCCTCTATAAATTCCGGGTTGAACAAAGTACGCACCTTCCCGTCATTGCAGGTAACCGTTCCCTTTTTGTACAGAATGAAAAGAAACTTCATGATATCCATAGGAGTTGCCATAAGGCCGCTGCCGCCCATGGAGACCCCGAAGGGGTCCTTTACCATGTAGGATTCCTTAGAAAAATCAACGTAGTGCAGAGCTTCGTCCTTAAGGAAGGTCAAAAGGTCTTTTCCCGAAAGCTTTTCTACAAGGGCGCACAGCACATGGGCTGCGGAGGTGTCGTAGTGGAACACAGTGCCGGGTTTATGGGTGGGAGCAACCTTAAAGAAACTCTCTACCCAGTCGGTCTTCATGCACACCTTGTAGGTGGTGGAGGCGTGGGGAGAGCGCATTTGCAGCATATTGCGGATGGTGGTCATCCTTATAAAAGGGTGAGTGTTCTCATCCACATATTCCGGGAAATAATCGCATATGGACTTATCAAGCTCCACAAGCCCCTTATCTGCCAAAAGAGATATGCCCATGGCGGTAAAACTCTTGCTGATTGAGAACATGCGATGAAGATTGTCCTCATCGTAGGGAGCATAGTATTTCTCGTATATCAGTTTGTCATTTTTCATGATCAAAAGACTGTGGAGAGTAACCGGTGATTTTTGTAAAAAACACAGAATGTTCACAATTGATTCTTCGGAAAGGGACACATCCGAAGGAATGGCTTTTTCAAAGAATGACATATCGTAATCCCCCATATTTACTGTACTTTATACAGTATACCATAACTTGCCCCGATTGACTTTCCCACGAAAAAATAGTAAATTTGAGGACAGTTTGCGGCTTTTTTACGCATTTAATAAGAAGTAATAAGAGGGAAGAGTGGAATGAAAAAAAGACTGGTAACATTGCTTATGGCATTTACCATTGCCATGGGCAGCCTTGCGCCTGTCTCGCCGGTTTATGCGGCAGAGATTGTTGAGGCGGGAGAAAGTGCGTCGGGAAAGGCGCAGGTATTTTCAGCTGATGCGGGGCTTGGAGCATCAGAAGGGGAAAAAGCTTCATCCGATGGAAAAGAATCGGATGTTACGGAAGAGAGCCCGGAAGGAGAAGCTTCAGGAAGTGAGAATCCCGATAAGGGGAATCCCGGGGAAGACTCCTCGAATAAAGAAAAGTCCGATGAGGTATCAGGATCTGATAGCTTAGGAAATGCCGGAGAAACATCAGAGTCCGGCAGCAAAGAGAACACTGATAATACTTCAGGATCCGGAAGCAAAGATGGGGGTGGCAACGAAGACAGTGCTGATGAAAACTCAGAATCCGGAAGCAATGAAGACGCCGGGAATGAAAATAACGGGGATGAAAACGCCGGCAAAATAAATACCGATAATGATGCTTCCGACGAATCATCAACAGACACTGATAAAGAACTATCAGGTGAGACTGACGAGAATACTGCCGGGGAGACCATAGAAGACTCCAAGGAAACTTCAGAAGAAAACTTAGATGAGAGAGACGAAGATCTCGCCGAGGAATCCTTAGAGGAAATCTCCGAAGCCTCTCTTATAGACGAAACAGAGGAAGAGGACCTGGTAGCAGCCAAGACAAAGTTTACCGACGGCTATGATACAACCGGCAAAACGGCTGCAAGTAATGGCAAGCTGCTCACAGGCTGGATCTGCGCGGTAGAAGACACAGGGGCTGTGCTTAAGATCGTAGCTACCGGCAGCAAAGCACTTTCCTGTAAGGAAGGAAACATATATTATATCGACCCCGGGACTAAAAGGGCCGCAAGGGGAACGACAGTTATCGGGGGGAAGAAATATCTTTTCCTTGAGAGCAGTAATGCAGCCCTTGACTGCAGTCTTGCAAGGGGCGAAGGCAAAGCCCGCTTTGTGGAATCAGGCTCAAAGAAATACATCGTCAAGGCAAACGGCGAAGTCTATACCGGCTGGTTTAAGGCTTCCGAGATTGCACCTCTTGATAACAAAGCTGTTACAAATGAGTTCTATCTTGATCCTCAGACAGGCGCGATTACTGTAAAGGCCTGGGTTCCCCGTGGAAAGGGAATTACCTACGTCGATGAAAACGGCCTGATGATGGATACAGTGAAGCGCCCCATAAATGACGGCATTGCCTATATTGAGGGTGATTACTACTGCTTTAAAGGCGGCCTTATGACCACGGGACTTGTATTCTTTGACAGAAACGGTTCTGTAACCACCGCCGCAAAGGCTGATTTTGCCAGGTTCTTTGATCAGGATAACGGTACCCTCAGGACCGGTTATTTTTCAAATGGCGGCAAGTACTATTATGCCTGTGAATACGAGTTCTATGACTGGACTAAAAGCGGCATTGACAGAAGAATGGATTACGGCAAGATAAGGCTCGATGATCTTGATTATTGTCAGGCTCTAAAAAGGCACATCTACATAGAGAAAAACGGCACTCTTGCCGTGAATAAGCTTATTACCATCGATGGAGACAAGTTCTATGCCAAGGAAGACGGAACTCTGTGCAAGGACGAGTACATGATGATAAACGGCAAGCTCTGCTACTTTGACCAGAACAGCTTTATGCTGGACAACTCTGAAGAGGGCGCAGGCAGAATCACCGGTTATTATGGCTATGTTGACGGAGCAAAGTATCTTCTCGCCAAGGCTGTATACATCAAGAATAAGAGCAAAAATACTACTGACGGAGTGGCGTTCTTTTCCGATAAAGCCTGCACCAATAAGCTTACAGACTGCTGGCTTGTTTCGGCCGATAACGCAACTCAGGCTCCGGATAGACGTGAGTATTACCTTGATAAGAACGGAAATCCGGTAAAGGGCATTGTGACGGTAGCAGACAAGAAGTATCTTTTCGATACTGTCACCGGCCACATCATGACCTTTGCTTATAAAAATGATACTAATGCTGTTGACTACCGCTCAGTTAAAGTTGGTGGCAAGCTGTACCTTATCACCCGCAAGGGAGAAGTTATCACAAAGGAAGGTTTCTATAACAGGGCTCACGAATGCTACTATGTCAGGAAAAACGGAACAGTGGCAACAGGCCTGATGACCCTGAAGACAACGGTGAATGAGGTTGTTAAAGAGGGTGGCGGGTTCGTCCAAAAACCCGTTACCAGAAACAGGAAATACTACTTCTATTCCGATGGTCGCCTGTTCATGGATGTTATTCTTACCATGAACAACAAGCTGTATGTTCTGAATCCGGAGTTGTCCGGGAATGTGATTCCGGCAGAATACTTTATCTGGGAGAAGAAGGACTTCGACAAATATGGCGATGGCGGCTCCGTTACCAACTCCGATGGGTCTTTGTTCACCGGATGGAAGACCATCAGAGGGAAAAGATATTTCTTTGAAATGAGCATGCCTCTTACTGACGATGATGCCGATGAGAGTGAGTTCTATGAGATCAACGGAAAATTCTACTGTTTTTCTCCTGAGGGATATGCCCTTGGCGGATGGGTAACTCTTAAAAACGGTGACAAATACTATTTTAATGCAGGAGACAGTGAATCGGATGCATCAGGTGTTGCCAAGGGTGAAATGAAGTTCTATTTCGACCCCAAGAGCTATGCTATGACTACCGGATTTAAGACCATTGATAAAAAGACCTATTACTTCACCCAGAAGAATGTAGGTGCGGGTAAGTTCATAACAGGCCAGATGGTCTGCAACGATACCCTTGTAATCGGAGGTAAGACCTGCAGCTTTGACGAGAACGGAGTTCTTCTCGGTTCATTAAACAACGGAAGAAATCAGGTAAAAGAAGGTACCGCAAAGTTTTCATACTATGTTTCCCCAAGAACCGGAGCAAGAGAAAACAGTGTTATCAGAAAGACCGGAAGCAAGTGGTTTTTCTACGGAAGCGACGGAAGACAGGAGACTGAGCTTAATATAAAGAACATCGACGGCGCCATGACAGAGGCTGCCTTTAACAAAGACGGCAGTATTAAGGGATTTTTCCTTAACGGCGTTAAGCAGGTCAACACCATGATCGGCACAGACAAAGGTTACTATTTCCTTGGCGCTGGCGGCCTTCCCATGACAGGTCTTGTAAGTCTTCCTTCAGATCTTTCCATGGACCTTACAAACAGACCCGGTGCAAGAGTCTATGTTGAAAGTGACGGGTATTGCAGTTACTCGGTTGCTCCTAAGACTCATGATTATATTCCGGTTAAAGTCGGAAACAAGATATACATAACAGATAATGCCCTTACGGTCAGCGAGAACACATCAGGGTATGCCATCAGAAATTACGGGACTCTTCCGGAAGCAGACAGGAGGATGCTTTCAAGATATATTGAAACTCATGAAAAGTATGCCAGGAACTGTGCTTCTATCTATACATCCCGCTCCGGATCGGACCTTTGCGTGTATGTAAATTCAGACGGCTCTCTTGCTTCGGGTAAGACTGTGGTTGCATCGGACGGTAAAAAGGTTCGCCTTAACAAGTACGGAATTCCCACAGATGACATTGGAATGTTTGTGAAGGACGGCAGCAGTTGGTATCTTGGCTGTCTGTCCACCGTTAAAAGTAAGGGGATTACCGGATTTACCCTTGATGTGACAGATAGTCTCGGCAATAAGGAATATAAAGCATATGTCTCCTTCGGTGCTGACGGTAAGCTTCGTCAGATAAAGGATGAAAACGGCAGACCGCTAAACGGAATTACGCCCATAAACAGCATGGAAGCAGTCATCATCAAAAAGAGCGGTGGCAAAGAGACAAAAGAAACCCTGAAGTGCAACATCAGCGGATCCGTCATGCTGTTTAAGAACGGTTATCCCGCAGGAGGAAAAAAGACAGTTAAAGTCAGCGGTATGACAGCCATATATGAGGTGGATCCCGACACGGGATGGAGCTGTCTTAAGCCCGCATTTAAAGTTAACTGATCATAAAGTATGAACAGGAAGGAATTAAGAAGAGAGGAAGTTATGAAAAAGAGAGTAGTGACATTACTGCTGGCGTTTATGATCGCCTCAGGCAGCATTGCGCCTGCTTCTACTGCTTATGCAGCGGAGTATTCCGCTAACGAGGAGGCTTTGGCCTTAGTAAGCAGCGAAGAAGAGGACGCTACTGATGCTTCAGGGAAGGCATCAACAGAAACATCTAAGGAACCCCGGGAAGAAAATTCTGAGGAAAACACAGACACTGAGAAGAACAGTGACTCTGACAAAAGCGGGGAGACTGATCCCGGCGACGGAGAGGCTGATGAGAACGACAATCATCAGTCCGAAGATAAGACCGGGGAGCAGGAAAAAGACACGGAGAACACCTCAAAAGAGAACAATTCCTCTGAAAAAGAAGAATCCATGGGCGATACTTTTGAGAATGAAACTGCGCAGGATTCAGCTTCAGAAGCCGATACATCCGAGAATGCAGCATCACAGGAAACAGCTGATGACGCAGCCGAAGAAGAGGCCGGGGATGAAGCCACCCTGGAAGAAAGTCTTGATGAGGAAGATGATGATGCAGCAGCCGAAGACAGTGCAGAGGAGCTTATCATCGAGGAAGACGAGGCTAAGCTTGTAGAGTATACATTCAAGACAAACTGCTACGATACCCAGACAAAGGTTGCCACAGATGAAAACGGCAAGGTAATTACAGGCTGGATAAATGTGGATGTGCCCGCAGAAGAAGGTGCAACCGCTTATGAGATCAAGGCTGTTGGAACAAAGGCCCTTTCCAGGACTGAGGGCGTTGTTTATTACATCAGCCCCGAGACAAAGACAGCAGTAAGCGGCGTCAACAAGATCGGCGGAAAGAGATATCTCTTTTACCAGACCGGAATCGGCAATGATAAAAAAGCCTGCCAGCTGGCAAGAGGCAATGATAAAAAGACAGAGGTTCGCTCCGGAAATACTGCATTTTACTGCGTGCTTCCCTCAGGTGAGATCTGCACAGGATGGCAGGTTATCGGAGACAATGAATATCACTATAACGAAACTCTTGGATGCAAGGATACGATGGTATGGATTGCCAGAGGTAAGGGATGTACCTATGTTGACAGCAACGGACGTATGCTTGACAGTTATAATCACTCCCTTAATGAAGATGGACTCCACTATATCTATGACGGGCAGTATACAACCCCTGGAAGGGCCGATGAATTTTATGTATTCAAAGGCGGAGTAAGACTTACGGGTATTGTATATTTTGATGCTGAAGATAAGCTTACAACAGCGGCAAAGGCTGTATATGCAAGATATTGCGATCTCGGAACGGGAATCGTTAAGTCGGGATTCTTTACTGTAGGAAGCAAGCTGTACTATGCAGGCCCCGAGACTTTCCCTACAGTTTCCAAGGAGGGAGACCTTGCCACAGCAAGAACCTACGGAAGGATGACCTTAAACTCTGTAACCCGGCTTTCCGATTCAGGCAGCCTCGTGTTTATTGACAAAACAGGCGCGCTTGCAGTAAACAAGCTTGTTACCTTTGAGGGTAAAACTTACTATGCCAAGGCAGACGGAATGCTTTGTGTGAACGAGTACTTTATGGTGAACGGAAAGCTTTGCCATTTCAATGCCGGGGGAGAGATGGACAACAGTGCCGTTCGTCTTACAGACTATAAGTGTTCTGAAGACGGAAGTAATGTCAGCAGCACTGCCAAGGTTTATGCCAATGGCAAAGACAGCCTGCTTTTTTACAGCGATATTAAGTGCACGCAGGTTATAAAAAACTGCTGGCTTATGAACAATTCAGGAAGTGCTGCCCGCGTATACTACCTTGATAAAAGCGGCCGCGCTGTTAAGGGCGTAGTTACCATAAACAAAAAGAAGTATGCATTTGATCCTTCCACAGGAAAATGCCTTAATGCTTTAGAAGGCAATAACGGCGGTCCGATCAAGATCAGCGGTAAGTATTACTTCGTGTCTTCTGAGGGAGAAGTAGTTTCAAAAGTCGGATTTATTGGTGACGGCAAGAAATATTACTATGTTAAGAGCACCTCAGGTCAGCTGGCAACAGGACTTACAACCATAAGAGGTAAAAGATATTACTTTGACAGTGATGCTTCTCAGGTAGTTGGCCCTATTGTTATCGGCAGCAAGCGATATATTACAAATCCCATGGGCGAAGACGGCGGAGAACAGGGATATATCCTTAGCAAGAAGGATTTTTTGGCTCTTGCGGCTGTAATGGTGCCTGAAGAAGCAGGCATGGCAGAAATCATGGTAAATATGAATTCCGACGGTTCTTTTAAAACCGGCTGGAAAACTGTCCATGGAAAGAAATACTATTTCTTTGAGGGCGTGAATGTCGGTTTGGATAGCACCAGTGATGAGACTGATTTTGTATCAATAAATGGAACGATGTACTCATTTGATCCTACTGACGGTGCAATGGAAAAGAACAAGTTTGTTGAGCTTAAAAAGAGTGATCGTTTCACGATACACTTTTACAGCGGTTCAGCCTTCTCATCTGCCAGCACCTTTGCGAGGCAGAACACCGCGGTTTACTTTGGGTCAAACGGGGCTGCAGTAACAGGTTTTGCAACCGTTAATGGTGTAAAGCATTATTTCTATCCGGAAGATAACACTTTTATAAATATCTATAAAGGAATGATGGCGACAGACACCACCCTTACCATCAAGGGCAAGATCTATCGTTTTGATGAGAATGGTATGATCGATTCGTCGGAAAACGAGGATTATCATTACAATAAAGACGGATCTCTTGTCACAGGAAAGACTGTAGTAAAGAACACTGCAGGCACTAAGTCCTACTATCATGACCCCAAGACCGGAAAACTTGAGAGAAGAGTGATCAGAAAGACCGGAAGCAAGTGGTATTTATACGGATCTGACGGTATTATGCGAACTTCCGACTTATTCTACAGTTCCGATAAGAGTTATACAGTAAAGGTCAATGCCAAAGACGGCAGCATCACAGGATTTTATTCTACGGAAAACGGAACTGACAAAAAGATCACAGGTTCAGCGATCATATATGAAGGAAGCTATTACTTCCTTGGTTCAAACGGTCTTCCTGTTACCGGACTGTACAAACTAAGTGAAAGCGACTCCATGGATTTTTGTGACAACAAGCCCGGATGCAGTATGTATATCGAAAGTGACGGATACTGTGCTTATAAACCCGGCAGAAACAGCACCGACTGTTCCATGATAAAAGTCGGAAGCAAGATCTATCTGATCAATAATGGCCATACAGTGACAGCCCTTGACGAAAAAGGCCATCCTGTCATGTACAGTGTTTTGGATTATTCATCACTGCCTTCCGCAGACAGGGCAAATGTTGACATGTATGCACTTCAGTCCAGCAGCAGCCGCAAGTTCGTGGCAGCTGTTAGAGAGGACGGATCGGTAGGTGCCTTTACATATACAGACCCCAGCTTTACCAGGAGCAGGGAATACTTCAACAAGTACGGCATTTCCATCAGACAGATGGGAACCTTCGCAAGAGTAGGTAATTCTTTCTATGTGATAGGAGATGTAAGCTCTGCAAGCTCAGAAACCTTGAAGGCATCAGATCAGAACGGTAATAATGTTACCCTTGAGTTTAGCTGGGATAATAACCTTAAGGTTGGTAAGTTCAGGGAAGTAGAGACAGGGAAACCTGCAAACGGCGGCTACATCTTGGATTACAGCAGAAGGCCTGTCATGGTCTTTAAGAACGGTGTTATACAGACCGGTAAGCAGACCGTCAAGACTTCCTATGGATCTTCCGCTGTCTATATCAACCCTGACACAGGATGGTACAGGAGTTATTAAACAAAAATGAGATAAACAAAAAAGAAGGTTCTTTGAGAGAAATCATCAAAGAACCTTCTTTTCTTTTCGATAGGTGAGATAGTAGTAGATAACCTCTGTAAGGCAGCAGCTCATCCAGCCTACAGGGTAGCCGAAGCCTACAAGAAACGGCGTGTTGGCCACATAGTGAGTTACAGTGAAAAGATATATCTGCCTAAGGGCCACAAAGGTGGACAGCATTATCACCATGGGACCCTTGGAATCTCCGCGGCCCCTTAAGGCTCCCGCAAGAGTGTGGTTTACACAGTTGAAGATAAGGAAGAATACGTTGGCGTGAATAAAGAGGCTTCCGTACTCAATAACAGCTTCTTCCGCGGAGAACATCCTTATGGCCGGCCTTGCGAAGATATACAGTAAAAGTGCGATGGCTGCGGTAACAAGTACACCCAGCCCTATGGATATCCCGGTTCCCTTCTCAGCTCTTTTGACCTTGCCGGCTCCTATGTTCTGACTTACAAAGGTGGTGGCGGCCATGGCTATGCTGGACATGGGAAGCATTATAAAGGAATCAAGCTTGTTGTAGCTGCTCCAGCCTGCCATGCAGGAGGAACCGAAGTAGTTTATGTAGGACTGGACAAAGATGTTGGAGAAGGCCGTGATAACGGACTGTATTCCTGTGGGAAGGCCCACCATGAAGATGAGCTTTAAAATATCCCGGTCAAGGCTAAGGTCCTTAAGGCTGAGCCTGTAGACATCCTTGCTGCGAAGCAGCAGTGCTATTATCAGGATGGCCGATACAAACTGGGAGATAATGGTGGCGTAGGCAACGCCTTCAATTCCGGTGTGAAGGCCCTTTACAAAGAGAAGGTCAAGAATGATGTTCATAACACTGGTGAGGATCAGGAAATACAACGGCCTTATGGTATCGCCCACCGCTCGCAGAATTCCGCTACCCATATTGTAGATAAGAAGTCCGGAAAATCCCAGGAAATAGATAGTAAGATATGTGGTGGCATCTGCAAACACGTCGTCGGGTGTGGCCATAAACTTAAGCATTGGCTTAACACCCAGGACACCGGCTATTGTCAGCACGATACAGAAGATAAAGGTGGCAGCCATGGTGGTCTCGATGGCCCTGTGGAGGCGAGCTGTCTCTTTTGCCCCGAAGAATCTGGAGATGATGACGCCGGCACCTACCGAGAAGCCGTTAAAGAAGAACACCAGCATGTTGGTGATCATGGTGGTGGAACCCACAGCAGCCAGAGCTTGGGTGGATACATAGTTTCCCACAACAATGGAATCCACTGTGTTGTACAGCATCTGGAAAACATTGCCGAACATCAGCGGAAGTGAGAAAACAAGTATCTGTTTTATGATGGAACCCTCCGTCATATCACGGACGGCGGACTTTGGCTTTTCTGTAGCTGCTTTCATGGAAATCTCCGACTTTGATCATTTTGCTTTATCCCGTTCATATTATTATATCACTATGTTTGTTTTTTGCCCGTGGTTGCGGTATAATTCTAAGGTACGAAAAAAGTTTTTGAGAGGTTTATATGTCATCTATAATTCAGAACAATCAGGTTTTTAATAACGAGGTACCATTTTGCAGAGTTTACAGCGTTGAGAGCAAGAAGCAGCTCGAGGAGAGATTCCTGGCTCATCGCATTTCATACTTCATCGAATGGCAGGAGAAGAATTTTATTCAGAGGCTCCTGGACAGGAAGGGCAGCAAGATAGTATGCACCTTCAGGATCAACAGAGGAGATGTGATAAAAGCCAAGGAACTGGCTCAGGGAATCGAGGGCATCAAGTTCAAGGATCTTGGTGAGATGAAGAACACTGAGCGTATCCGCAGACGCAGCGAAGCTGTAAAGACTACCGAAGATATTGGCCTGGATGTACCAAATAAACTTAAGTTTGAGAATCAGGTAGAGGATCTGGATGGTGAAGAATAATAACAGCACAGGGCATGGGGCTAAATCCCTATGCCCTGTTTTCAAGAAATGCGGAGCATGTCAGATGATTGACACTCCCTACAAAAAGCAGCTTAAGATCAAGCATGCCAGAGTGCAGGAGCTTCTTGAGCCGTACTGCAAGGTGGAATCCTTTATCGGAATGGAGAGCCCCGAGCATTACAGGTGCAAGGTTCATGCGGTTTTCACCCATGACAAAAAAGGCAATCCCTTATCCGGAATTTATCGCGAGGGAAGCCACGAGGTTGTGCCGGTGGAGAGCTGCCTTCTGGAGGATCAGAAGGCTGATGCCATAATCGCATCCATAAGAGGGATGCTTAAGTCTTTCAAGATCAAGACCTACGATGAGGACAACGGTTATGGTCTTCTTCGTCATGTCCTGATACGCATAGGCAGGAATACCGGAGAGATCATGGTGGTACTGGTAACCGTATCTCCGATTTTCCCATCCAAGAACAATTTTGTTAAGGCCTTGAGAAAAGAGCATCCGGAGATCACCACCATCGTGCTCAATGTCAATGACAAGCAGACCAGCATGATCCTGGGTGACAAGGAAAAGCCCATTTACGGTCCGGGCTTTATCTATGACATATGCTGCGGTATGAAGTTCAAGATAAGTCCCAAATCCTTCTATCAGGTCAACCCCATTCAGCAGGAGGTCCTCTATAACACGGCCATTGAGATGGCACAGCTTAAGGGAGATGAGGTGGCTCTTGACTGCTACAGCGGTGTTGGCACCATCGGGCTTATCGCCAGCCCTCATGTGAAAGAGGTTATCTCCGTGGAGCTCAACAAGGATGCGGTTAAAGATGCTATCCTTAATGCCAAGATCAATGAGGTTAAGAATATCACCTTCTATCAGAACGATGCTACCCGTTTCATGCAGCAGATGGCTGATTCCGGGGACAGCGTTGACCTGGTATTTATGGATCCTCCAAGAAGCGGATCCACACCTGAATTTATAAGCTCAATGGTATCTCTTTCTCCAAAGAAGATAGTGTACATTTCCTGCAGTCCCGAGTCCCTTGCCAACGACCTTAAACTCATCACAAAGGGTGGCTATAAGGCTCAGAAGGCTGTTCCTGTGGATATGTTCCCTTTTACCCGCGGAGTGGAGACTGTGGTTTTACTCACAAAAACAAACTGAAAAGCGCATGATTGTGCATTTTTACTTACGAAAATTTTAGAGAACATTAATTGTTGGAGTTAACTAAATATCGTATAATTAATATCATGGCATTTCCTCGGAGGAAATAGAGTGGATATTAACATCAGGCGCCTTAACCGAAGCAGCTTTCGCTGCAAGGTTTACGGTACTCTTTGCATAATTCTCAATGTAAGCCTTGCGTATATGGCTTACACTTTTGGGCTGCCTTTGTATCTTGATACAATAGGCACCATCATAATGGCATCCCTGGGCGGTTTTCTGCCCGGTATCTTTGTTGCGGTCTTTACCAATCTTTTATGCTGCTTTTTCAGTGGGGATGCCCTCTACTATACTCTTTCAAATGTAATAGCCGCACTGGTTACAGTCTGGTTTGTCAGGGCAGGCGGCTTCAGGAAGAAAAAGAACCCCGTCATTTATTTTCTTTTGCTTGTGGTTTTAACAGGACTTTACAACGGCGGAGTTCAGTGGCTATTAAGAGGCGGCCCTTCTTTTCCGGAGGTGGTGTATGCTTCTTATCAGCTGAGTGCCAAGACCCATATGGGCTATGTTGCTGCTTCACTGCTGATCGATATAGGGCTAAACGCCATAGACAAGGCTACCACTTCGCTTATAGCTCTTTTCATCATATTGCTGATACCTGAGGATGAGAGAAAGGCTATCTGGGACAGCAACTGGAAACAGGCACCCGTTTCAAAGGATGAGATGTATGAGAAGGTAAGATCTGCCAACAAGCGGACCATTCAGAAGAAGATGGGTATGATACTGTCTGTTACAGCACTCCTTCTAGTAATTGTTATGGTCTGGACCGGCATCAGCGTTTTCTACAGCAATACCAAGACAGTATACACCGATAACGCCAGGAAAGCTGCTCGTTTTGCGGCCAGTGTGGTTGACGGCGACAGGATCGATGATTACATTACCGAGGGCAGAACGGTGCCGGGGTATGAGCAGACTGAAGCTCTGCTTTATAAGATCCGGGACAATGTTACCGGACTTAAATATCTGTATGTCATAAGAGTCACACAGGACAAAATATACTACGTGTTTGACCTGCATTCCGGAGATTTCCCCGCTATGGAACCCGGAGAAGTGGTTCCTGTGGAGGACTATTTCAAGCCCTACCTGGAGGGCTTCCTTGCGGGCAGGGAGATAGAGCCCATCGAGTCTGACAATATTTCAGGCTGGGTCATGGCAGCATATTACCCCATCAAGGACAGCAGCGGGAAGACCGTTGCCTATGCGGGAGCAGACTCCTCAATGATCCTTATGTCCGATTATACCAAAGAATACCTGCTGAAGATTTTCCTTATTTTCTCAGGTTTCTTTGTGCTGATATTAGGGTACGGCATCTGGAATTCCGGATTCTATCTGTCCTATCCCATTACCAGTATGACCAAGTGCGTTCAGGAGTTTATTGATTCCGACAGAAATCAGAAGAACCTTGATGACAACGTCAAGAAGATAAGAGCACTGGATATTCATACTCAGGATGACGTGGAAGATCTCTATAAAGCCATATGCGAGATGGAAGCCAACATGTCGGAGCAGATGAGGGAACTTCGTCACTACGCCGATGCCACCTCCAAGATGCAGAGCGGACTTATCATCACCATGGCGGATCTTGTGGAGAACAGGGATTCCGACACCGCAGCCCACATTCAGAAGACTGCGGCTTATGTAAAGATAATAGTGGAGGCGCTTAAGAGAAAGGGTTATTACGCCGAGAAGATCACGCCTTCCTTTGAAAACGATATAGTAAATTCTGCGCCTTTACATGATATTGGCAAGATCCATATTCCGGATGCAATCTTAAATAAACCCGGCAAGCTCACTCCTGAAGAGTTTGAGATCATGAAGACTCATACCACAGCCGGAATGAATATCATGGAAAAGGCCATAAATACCACGCAGGGAGAGTCATATCTTAAGGAAGCAAGAAATATGGCTGCCTACCATCACGAGAGGTGGGATGGAAAAGGCTATCCTGAGGGACTCCATGGACAGGTTATTCCACTTTCTGCCAGGATCATGGCAGTAGCGGATGTTTTTGATGCTCTTGTTTCCAAAAGAATCTACAAGCCTGCCTTCTCCTTTGAAAAGGCTCTGGAGATCATCCAGGAAGGCGCAGGGACTCAGTTTGATCCCAAGTGTGTAGAGGCATTTATGGATTCCCTGACAGAAGTTCGAATTGTTTTAAAGACGTTCCAGGAGATGTAGCGGAGGAAGCATTAGGATGTTCTACAATTTTCTTAGGAACCATCAATTAAATATAATGATGTCTCTGGCCAGTATCTGCGGCATCATCACTCTGTTTGTGTTCATTTCCAAATCCATTCCGAAAGAGAGGAAAAGAGCGCTTCTTCTTATTGAAATAAACGCCATGTTCCTTCTGGGAGCAGACAGGTCTGCCTATATTTACAGGGGCGACATGAGTACGCTTGGCTACTGGATGGTCAGGATAAGCAACTTTATCGTGTTCTTTACCACTTTGACCATTATCTATTCCTTTAACATGTATATGAAGGATCACTTAAAGAACACCCTCAAGCTTGATCCTATGCCCAGAAGGCTTATTGTCAACGACATTCTCATTGCCTTTGGAATACTTAATCTTGTTGTTTCACAGTTTACCGGCTGGTATTACTATTTTGACGCTGCAAATCTCTATCACAGAGGACCCGGTTTCTATATTTCAATGTGCATTCCTCTTCTGACACTGTTCATACAGCTGACGCTTATCCTTCAGTACCGCAGGATCATAAGGCGATTTGTGCTCTACCCGCTTCTGATCTTTACATTACTGCCTCTTGCAGCGTCCATAGCTCAGATATTTGCCTACGGTCTGTCCCTTACCAATATGACCATTGTAGGAACAGCCGTTGTTGTTTACGTTTTCGATCTTATTGACCTTAACAGGATGAGCGAGGAAAAAGAGAAAGCGGAGAGAGCCAACGATGCAAAATCCCGCTTTCTGGCAAATATCTCGCATGAGCTTCGAACTCCCATCAATACCATCATGGGCATGGATGAGATGATCATGCGTGAGGATCCCACTGATGTACCAAAGCCCTATTTTATGTCAGTGGTGGGGTATGCTCTTGATATCAGGACTGCCTCCGAGTCCCTGCTTTCCCTTATAAACGATCTTCTTGACATGAGTAAGATCGAGTCGGGCAAGATGCATCTTGTGGAAGAGGAATACAGCCTCGAAGAGATGCTCCGTTCTGTTGTGACCATGATAAGGGTCAGAAGCGGGGAAAAAGACCTGACGTTTACGGTAGATGTCGATGAAGACCTTCCAAAGGGGCTTTACGGAGATGACAAGAAAATAAAGCAGGTGATATTAAACCTTCTTACCAATGCCGTTAAGTATACCGAGAGCGGTGGTTTCATGTTTAAGATAAGCGCCGAATCCTTCAGCGGAGAATACTGCGATATAAGGATATCCGTCAAGGACTCCGGTATCGGCATTAAACCCGAGGATATGGACAGGCTCTTTTCCCGTTATGAGAGACTTGATGAGGAAAAGAACATCTCTATTCAGGGAACGGGTCTTGGCCTTGACATTTCCCGGCATTTTGTAGAGATGATGGGCGGAAGGATCTGGTGCGAGAGCGTTTACGGAGAGGGATCCGAGTTTATTGTTACTTTGAAACAGAAGATCGTGGATGATACCCCCATAGGGCACTTTAAGGAGCGCCTTGAAGCCGAGAGTAAGGGACCATATATTCCTCAGTTTGTGGCTCCCGATGCGGAGGTTCTGGTTGTTGACGACAATCCCATGAATCTGTCTGTTATAAAGAATCTTCTGAAAGCCACACGGGTATTTGTAACCACCGCAGGCAGCGGCGAGGAGTGCCTTGAAAAGATCAAGTACGGCAGGTTCAACGTGGTGCTGCTGGATCATATGATGCCCGGCATGGACGGTATAGAAACTGTGGAAAGGATAAGACAAAGTCATCCGGATCTTCCGGTATACGCCCTTACAGCCAATGCAACTTCAGGAGAAGCCTTCTATGTTTCCAAGGGCTTTAACGGATATCTGTCAAAGCCCATAGACAGCACCACTCTTGAAAAGACCATTATGAAGCACATCCCTGAAGAAATCATGATGAAGCCTTCTGCCGAAGCAGCGGAGAAGGACTTTGAGAGCATTCCCGATAACCTTATGTGGATCGAAGATATCAGGGAGATATCCACTCAAATGGGAATCAAGAACTCGGGAGGAATAAAGGCTTTCATTAACTCTCTGGATCTTTTCTATGACACCATAGACAGCAACGCCGAGGCCATAAAGAATGCCTATGACACCGATAACATCAGGATCTACACCGTGAAGGTCCATGCCCTTAAGAGCTCTGCAAGGATCATCGGTGACCAGGATCTTTCCACCATGTGCGAGGAGCTTGAGGCAGCGGGAAAGCGGGAGGATAAAGCATTTATCATATCCCATCACGATGCTATGATGGAGAGATATCTTTCCTACAAGGAAACCCTTTCTCTTATTAAGGAGAGCACTGGAACCCGGGACGATAAAGACAGGGAACCTATTTCAGAGCAGGACCTGACGGGAGCCTATGATGCACTTAAGGAACTGGTCTCTCAGATGGATTATGACGGAATTGAGATGGTGGTAAACCAGCTCAAGGACTATAAACTCCCGGATAAAGATACACAGATAATGGCTGAATTTGAAAAGGCGATGAAGGTATTTGACTGGGATGAAATGGAGAAACTTATAGTGGGATGATCTGCCCCGGAAGGAGATACAAATGGAAAACAGAAAAGTCATGATGCTGGGCGAAAAGGAAACATTCCTGGTAAGAGTGCTGGAGGGCAAGACGACCGGAATCGGGATAGAGTGCAGCTTCAGCAGTTGGAACGTCAATGATATCAATGCCAATTGGGAGGGGACAGTCCTTGTGGTCCTGTATATGGATGAAGGAGACAGGCCTTCCGATGAAGCCGTTCATTTCCTGAAGGAGAAGCTCACCGAAAGCGGAGTGATGATGATCGTTATAGGCGAAAAGGGCGATGTTCTGTATATTCAGAATCGGGTACCCGGGGAAATGATCTATAAGACCTTCATCCGACCGGTTGATAATGAGGAATACGTCAAGACCATCAATGAAGTTTTTTCCAAGGTCAAGGCAGGAGAATTCAGAAAGAGCATACTGATCGTGGACGATGACCCCAACTACCTGGGTCTGGTCAGGGAGTGGCTTAAGGGCAAATACAAGGTCTCCATGGCAAACTCGGGACTTCAGGCTATTAAGTTCCTTGGCAAGAACAAGGTGGATCTTATCCTTCTTGACTATGAGATGCCTGTCACGACAGGGCCGCAGGTCCTTGAAATGCTTCGAAGCGAAGAGGAGACCAGGAACATTCCTGTTATGTTCCTTACCGGCAAGGGCGACAAGGAGAGTGTCATGGAAGTGGTGGCACTTAAACCGGAAGGGTACTTTCTCAAAAACATTGAAAGAAATGATCTTCTGGATAAACTGGAGGACTTTTTTACACTCCACAGGTAAAGACATATGATGGAAATCTTGCTTGCACACCAACTTAATATCATTTCGTTCCTTACCGGCATAGGGGTCATCATCACCATTTTTGCCATTATAGCCAGTTCCCTTTCCAGAAACAGGCGAATTGCCATTATCATGCTGGAGGTAAGCGCGATCATACTTCTTAATTTTGACCGCTTTGCCTATTTGTATGACGGCAATCCCGGTGTCAAGGCCTATTACATGGTCCGTATCAGCAATTTTCTGGTTTTCTTCATGACACTGGTGGTGATCTTTGCCTTTAACCTGTATATCGAAGATGTTCTTTTGGTGGACTGCGGACTTAAGAAAGTGCCAAGGCGTGTTAAGGCAGCCGGTATCATTCTTACGGTGGGTATGGTCCTTGTTATCGTTTCGCAATTTACGGGGCTTTACTATACCTTTGACGAATCAAACACTTACCACAGAGCTCCGCTGTTTATCATATGCTATATTCTGCCCATCATTGCTCCCATTATTGAGTTTACAGCGGTTTATCAGTACAGAAGGCTGATGAGCAGGCATATTTACATTTCGCTGGTGGTGTTTATCACAGTGCCGCTTATATCTTCATTCATACAGATATTCTTTTATGGTTTCTCATTTACCGATATGGCTTTTATCATTGCGGCGGCAATCCTGTTTGTCTTTGCTCTGGTGGATATCAACGAAAAGGTAAGGCATGCGAACACCCTGGAGATCAATTATCTTAAGCAGGAGAAGGAGAATGCTCAAAGACTTTTTGGCCAGATGGCCACTGCCTTTATCGGTGCCATCGAGGAGAAGGAGCCCTTCAGCATCGGTCATTCCCTCAGGGTTGCATCCTATTCGGTAGAGATCGCCAGAAGAAGCGGCAAAAGTGAAGAGGAGTGCAAGGAGGTATACTACTCCGCGCTTATGCATGATGTTGGCAAGATCGGTATTCCCATAGCAATACTTCAGAAATCCGAAAGGCTCACAGAGGAAGAGGAACAGGTCATGAGGAAGCATGTTTCCATCGGACAGAGGATACTCTCCAGTGTGAGCGAATATCCCTACCTTAGCATCGGGGCACATTACCATCACGAGAGGTATGACGGAACCGGATATCCGGAGGGTCTTTCGGGAAAAGACATACCGGAAATCGGAAGGATCATCTGCGTGGCTGATCATTACGACAGAATGACCACCAGGAAGCGCTACAGAGGGCCACTTCCCCAGGCTGTAGTAAGGGATGAGCTGATAAGGCGGGCAGGATCGCAGTTTGATCCGGACTTTGCAGGGATCATGGTTAAGATGATAGACGCCGACAGTGAGTACAGAATGCAGGAGAAGGGAGAGGAGCTTCCTCCCAAGGAGAAGCTTGTCTGCAATGAATACAGAAGCGATATCCTTGAGGGCATTGTCATTACGCCTTCGGTTAAATCCATCAGGTTCATGTGCAGGAGAGAGGCAATCGATGAAGATCAGTTTGGTGCACCTTCGGTAATAGTATTTGACGCCTACGACGGGCTGGTTCATGACGATGAGTTTACGATAAAAGCCTTCTCTTATCTTGAATACGGCGAGATATGGTTTGACGGCCATATGATATCCACGGGAGCAAGAAACATGATCATGAAGCCTGTGGGAGATCAGGACAGCGAAAAGAGAAGAGTAAGGGGCAGAAACAGGATAAGACAGTATGAGATACAGGCGGGAAGATTTGAGGACCATGTCAGGATACGCATGATATCGCCTGAAGAGACAAAAGAGGTCATCATAGCGCTTCCCAACAGTTCCAAATATGCCTTCATCGGACTTACCGGTGAGCACTGCCTTATCACGGATATACAGGTGGAAGATACGGGCAGGATCCTCAAAGAAGGCGAGATAGACAGGATCGCCGAGAGGGTTGATTATACCAACAGGATGGAGAGCGACATTCCAAACCTGCAAATCAATGGGCCCAAGGAAGCGGCAACGGAAGGAATCCCGGTTGAAGACGGAATGGAGATACTGTTTCATTCCATGAGTCTTCCCACGGCCTCGCTTTTATGGCAGTGCCCCTATGTAATGCTGTTTTCATCTGAAGATAAGACCATTTTCGGTGAGAACTACCATGAGTACGCTCATCTTAAAATGAACGGCGAAAATGAGTGGCAGGGCAGCTATTCCGAGAACAGCTCCCGGATAATAAAGGATGACAAGTTCGAGAGTTGGGAGAAGTGGGAGGAACGCAATAAAAGAGGCGTTGAATGCCGTGTCATTTTTGAAAGAAAAGGTGATAAGATCATTACTACAACAGAGTGTGCGGGTCTTACCATGAAAAATACCACAACACTGCTTGAAAGATCAAAGGAAGTATACTGTTCACTTTCGGGAGACCAGTGCGCTCTCACCGATATCAGGATCAGGAAACCAAGGTTTTAGCCTGCTATGATGATAAGAAAAGCACTTGAAAAAACAGTGCGCCTTGCACTTATATTTTGCCTTACCGTTGGCACTGCTGCCATGCCGTTTTTGACTGCCCTGGCAGCAGATGAAACTTCGGATATAGCCGACAGTCTCACCACAAACAGCGGCAAGTATACCACCGTTGTTTATGACAACAAGAACGGACTTCCTACCTCCGAAGCCAATGCCATAGCAGAAACCGAAGACGGCTTTATCTGGATCGGCTCCTACAGCGGACTCATAAGGTATGACGGTTATAATTTTGTCAGGATAAATTCAGCCTCTGGAATAGCCAGTGTTGTGAGCCTTTTTGTGGATTCCAGGCAAAGGCTGTGGATTGGTACCAATGACAGCGGTCTTGCCCTTATGACCAGGGGCAATCTTAATATATTCGGTAAAAAGGACGGTCTGCCGGCTCTGTCGGTCCGCTCTATTGTGGAGGGAGACGACGAAGAGATATATATTGCCACCACAGGCGGACTGTGCATAATGGACAGGGAAAACAATATCACGGTTCCGGATATACCGCAGCTACAGGGTGAGTATATCCACAGGCTTGCCAAGGGACCGGAGGGGCTTATCTATGGACTTACCAAGAACGGGACAGTCTTTACCGTAAAGGGCAGGGAGCTTTTGGGAATCTATCCTGCCGAGAGTATGGAGCTTGATGACATTGCTCATGCGATCCTTCCCGATCCTTCAAACCCGGGGCATGCCTATCTTGGGACCCAGGGGAGCAAAGTTTACTACGGCAGATTCGAAACGTCTTTTATCCCGGAAAAATCTTACAGCTTAAATCGCATTGAGTACATCAATGCTCTTAGGATGGATCATGGCAGACTATGGATCTGCGCCGACAACGGCATCGGCTCTGTCAGCAATGATACGATCCATTACTACGACAACTTAAGTTTCAATAATTCTCTTGAGGATATGATGACGGACTACCAGGGGAACCTGTGGTTCATATCATCCAAGCAGGGTGTTATGAAGGTGGTCTTTAATCAGTTCTCGGATATTACAAGGCAATACAATCTTGAACCAACCATTGCCACCACTACCTGCATGTATGACAATAAGCTGTACATCGGCAACAAGAACGGCGGACTGACCGTTCTTGGCAAAGATGCTACCGCTACCAAGATAGCACTTACAGAGGCGGTCACTGCATCGGGGAAAACCGTTGTGGCCAAAAATCTTCTGGAGATGCTTAAGGGAGTGACCATCAGATCTATCATAAGGGACAGGAAGAACAACCTTTGGATCTCAACCTACAGCAGACATGGCCTGATATGCTTTAACGGAAGCAAGGTGATCTGTTACACGAAAGAAGACGGTATGCCTTCCGACAAGGTAAGAGTCGCTTACGAGCGCTCAAACGGAGATATTGTAGCCGCAGGTATCGGAGGGGTTGTCATTATACGAGATGGTAAGGTTATAGAGAAATACGGTGAAGCGGAGGGAATTGTCAATACCGAGATACTGTCAGTTTCCGAAACGGAGGATGGCAGGATCCTTGTGGGATCTGACGGCGACGGTATTTATGTGATCGATGATACCGGAGTATCCCATATCGGCACCGATGACGGTCTTTCTTCGGATATTGTCATGAGGATCAAGAGGGATCCCCAAAGACCGGATATCAACTGGATCGTCCTTAGTAATTCCATAGGTTATCTGGATAAGGATCTGAAGCCGACCATACTCAGAAACTTTCCGTATTCAAACAATTTTGATATCTTTTTTGACAGGTACAGTCAGGCCTGGATACTTAGCAGTAACGGAATATATGTGGTTCCTTATGAGCAGCTTCTTGGCAATGCTGATAGCTACGACTATGATTTTTATGATTCCAACAACGGTCTTCCATGCATAGCAACTGCAAACTCATACAGCGAACTCACCCCCGGTGGTGACTTGTATATTGCCGGAAGCACCGGTGTCGCCAAGGTAAACATCAATCAGCCCTTTGAGGATGTAAGCTCCCTAAAGGTAGATGTTCCCTACATTGAGGCTGACGGAAAATTCGTCTACGCCGATGAAAGCGGAGTATATAACATTCCCAGCGATGCCAAGAAGGTAAGCATTACAGGCTATGTGTTTACCTATTCCCTGATGAACCCGGAGATAACCTACTATCTTGAGGGGTTTGATAACACCCGGTACAATGCAAAGAGAACCGAGTTTAACACTGTAAGCTACACGAATCTTCCCGGGGGCAAATACCGGTTTGTAATGGATATACAGGATGCCCGGGGAACCTCCATGAAGTTCTTTGCCATAAACATAAACAAGGAAATGGCTTTTTATGAGTATACCATCTTCAAGGTGATGATCATCCTGGTCGCTATGGGATTTATGGGACTTGCTGTTTGGAGGCTTATGCATATCACCATCATCAGCAGGCAGTACGAGCAGATCAGGGCGGCAAAAGAGGATGCGGAGAGAGCCAACACAGCTAAATCCAGGTTCCTTGCAAATATGTCCCATGAGATAAGAACACCTATCAACACCATCATGGGCATGAACGAGATGATAGCAAGAGAGGCTGACACCTCGGATCCT
>JAILFT010000232.1 GCA_024697425.1 Butyrivibrio sp.
TTGAAAAAGCATACGTTCCTATAGTCTTTGTGCCCGGAGCAATGTTAAATACTCCGTCTTCACCCTCAGCAAGAGACGGAACCAGATAAAGAGTTTTTCCATCTTTGCTGTAAACAGCGTTATCCACTTCCATGTACTGAGAATTGCCTTCTTCAACAATGACCCTCGCATAGTTCTTTTTCAAAGCCAGGGACGGGAAATTTATCCCGGTCATGTTCTCAGAAATGTAGAGGACTTTACCTTGATCTGTCTCTCTTTCCATCCTTCCCCAGATAAATGACCAGCTGCCATCAATATATCCATAGAGACAACCCTCTATCACCTTAAAATGCTCAGAGCCCTCGGTCACTGTAATTGTAGTAAGTGCCGTCAGGTCTTCCAGATTCAGGTCAAGTTCTGTAAGGCTTACAGGCAGATTAAGAGTTGTAAGTCCGGTGCAGCCGTATATACTTGTTAATGTCTCTACTCCCTCTCCTATGGTCAGTCTTTCGAGTTTTTCACAGTTTGAGAAGGAGCCATAGGGAAGCATCTTCAACGATGAAGGGGTCTGTGCCGTACCTAAGAACTCCGCTGTCTTCAGGTTATGACAGCTTTCAAAAACATAATTGCCCATTGTTTCAAGGCTTTCGGGAAGAACTACACTTTCAAGAGCGTTGCAGTTATAAAAGGCCTCATACCCAATTTCCTTAAGCCCGGACTTAAAATCAAATTCCGTAAGAGCCCGGCACCCGTAGAATGCTTCGTACCCTATCAGAGTGAGTGTTCCGTAGTCCACATACTTAAGCGCGGTGTGGTTCATGAATGTAAAAGGTCCTAAGCCGGTAATACGGTCAGAAAGGATAACATGCTCAACCTCATCTCTGTAATATGCGCTCCATAAGGTATCGGGCTCTTCCTCACCTTCACCAAAAAGCCCCAGGATTATATCATCATCCTCATTATCGTAATTTTTCAGATATTCAACACTGAGGATGCCGGTTCCGTCTATAGTGACAGTCTTTGTGTCCTTATTGTAATCCCATGTAAATTCATTTTCATGATTGTCCATTACCACTGTAAAGTGGCCGCTTACAGGTATTTCCACAGTGCTTCCGCCGGAGTAGTACGGATCGAGCTCTGTATCATACTTGGTGATATCTACCCAGACAGGATTGAAGCACCCTTCGCTATAACTGCTTGCCCAGTTTTTCACGCTGCCCTCTTCTTCGGAATCAGCGGAGTAAATGTAGATGGTAGGTGTAGTGCCGCTATCGAAGAACATATACTTCGGAACAGACAGCTTCGGATTATTGATAACTATCCTTCTAAGTGCCTTGTCCCTGGCAAAGATATAGCTTCCGTATCTGGCATAATTACCGTATGCATACTCATTGTCAGTTGTGAGCCTATAACTTCCGCTCATAGTGGTCAGGGAACTTGGAAGGCTTACTTCTTCAAGCGCCGTGCAGCTAAGGAAAACGCCTCCCCCCAGGGTCGTAACACCTTCAGGGATCACGACCTTTTTAATATTAGGTGCAGACATGAATGCACATTCGCCGATGCTCGTAAGGGATATTCCCTCTTCGAAGGTCAGCGAAGAAAGACTTCTAAGATCGGCGAAAGCTCTTTCTCCTATACTTGTTACTCCGGCAGGAATGTTAATGCTCTCAATATAATCACAGTTATAGAAAGCGTAATCTCCGATTGCCCCTGAAATAGCTGCCGGGACTTTGGCCTGCTGCCATTTGTAACATCCATAGAATGCCCTGCTTCCAACAAATGTAATTTCATCAGAAAGGTTCAGATCCGTCAGATTATAGCAGTTGTAAAAAGCATACGGAGCTACCTTGGTTACCGTAGAAGGAAGCACTGCTTTCTTCAGTGAGGTACACCTGTAAAATACATCAGACTGAAGAGTCTTCTCCGTGGTCTGGGAAAGATCAGCTTCCTCAAGCCTTACGCAGTCGCTGAAAGCATATCTGTTGATATACTGCATCTTCATTCCGTCAATCTTAGAGAGCCTTGCGCAATCATCAAAGGCAAAGTCATCAATTACGCTGACTGATTCCGCAAAGATGATCTCTTCCAGAGTATTGTTATACCTGAAGGCGCTCTCTCCGATTCCCTGAGTACCATCAGGAACGGTATATGTATATGCCTCTCTTGCATAAGGATAGCAGTACAGAACGTTTTGAAGGTCCTGTGCAGAATCCGTAGTGGTATTGGTGGTATAGCTCTTAAGGAACAAGACTCCGTCATTAACATAGCAGTAATCATTGGAGTCTCCCTCCATTTCGAAAGCCTTGAGTGAAGTGCATCCGTAGAAAGGATTATACTCATAACCAGAATAATGAATGCGGGCCAAGCTGCTTACGCTCTGTCCGAGGCGAACATATTCAAGGGCGGTACAGTTCCAGAAAGCATCTGTACCGATATTTCCAAGGTTGGCCTGATCACTTCCGTTAAAGAAACCGGTAAACTTTGTTGCCCCGTTAAATGCGTTGTTTCCTATGGATATGTCTTTTGTATTGTTTTCAAAATACAGACCGGTCAGATCGGAGCAGCTGTAGAAGGCCTGGCTGCCAATGCTCTGCAGCACTGTGTCGCCTGTAAAGGTAAGCCTGTTAAGATCTCCGCATTTATAGAATGCCTTATCCCCAATGCTTGTAAGCACACTGCCCTCTTCAAATGTAACGCTGCGAAGCCTTGCGCAGCCCTCAAATGCACTGGCTCCGATGGATGTAACAGTGGCAGGGATCGTCACGTTGACTATAGTCTGGTTATTTTTGAATGCCCCAGCCGGAATACTTGTTGATCCCTCCGGAACAGTAAGCCTTTCTGACTCATCCCAGGCCAGCGGGCAGTAGAAGAAAGTTCTGGATTCATCATCTTCTATGGTGTAAACAACGCCATCGACAACCACATACTTTGGATTGTTTTTATCAATTATGATTTCAGCAAGAGATTTGCACTGGTTAAATGCCGACAAATTGATATCCGTAACTGTCGAAGGAATGTAGAGCTTTGTAAGGAATACACAGTTTGCAAAAGCTCCGGAAGGAATCACAGTTATTCCCTCAGGAATCTTAAGCTCCTGCAGATAGGTGCAGCCGCTGAAGGCATTATCTCCGATGGTTTCAAGACCATCATTGAGATTTATTGTCCTGAAGGATGAACTTGAAAAGGCATTTGCCTTAATCGTCTTTACAGTGGTTGGAAGAGTGATGGAGGTAAGGAGTGTGCAGCCGTTGAAGGCACAGTACTCTATCACTTCTACTCCCGTCATTTTGAGTGTTTTGAGTTTAACGCACTGATCAAACATCTCACTTCCAATAATCTTGGAATTCAAGGTGGCAGTAGTAAGTGCCTTGCAATTGTAAAATATATTATTGCCCATTCCGCTATTATTGGGGAAATTAATGATTGCTGTTGTCATATTTGTGCAGGAAGCAAATGCATAATC
>JAILFT010000018.1 GCA_024697425.1 Butyrivibrio sp.
AATGGAGGAAATTAAAATGGCAGTAAAGATCAGATTAAAGAGAATTGGTAAGAAGAAGGTTCCTTTCTACAGAATCATCGTTTCTGATTCAAAGTTCCCTGTACAGGGTAAGTTCATCGAGGAGATCGGAACATACGATCCCAACACAGATCCCAGCACAGTAAAGGTTGACGAGGAGCTTGCAAAGAAGTGGCTTTCAAACGGTGCTCAGCCTACAGAGTCAGTTGCTAAGCTGTTCAGACAGGCCGGCATTCAGAAATAATTTTCTGTGATTTCAATATAATAATGCCGGAGGTAAAGCAATGAAAGAATTGGTTGAAGTTATCGCAAAAGCGCTTGTCGATAATCCGGATGAAGTTGTTGTTACCGAGAAAAAAGACGGACGCAATATAATGATTGAGCTTCATGTAGCACCTTCAGACATGGGCAAAGTAATTGGAAAGCAGGGCCGCATTGCCAAGGCAATCCGTGCCGTTGTTAAGGCAGCATCAACCAGAGATGACCTCAAGGTAGATGTGGAGATAATCTAAACTTATATGCCGTCTCAAAGGTTCTTTGGGGCGGCATTATTACACAAAAACTATGAGATTTCATATTATGACTCTTTTCCCTGAGATGGTGGAACAGGGGCTGGATACCAGCATTCTGGGCAGAGCCAGAGACAAAGGCCTTATAGATTTTGAGGCTGTAAACATCAGGGACTATTCAAACGACATTAAACACCGCAAGGTGGATGACTATACATATGGCGGCGGGGCAGGCATGCTTATGCAGGCTCAGCCTATTTACGACTGCTACACAGCCATTAAAGAGCGGATAGGTGATGGCTCTTTTGACAAGGAGAAGAAACTCAGGGTTGTGTATGTGACCCCTCAGGGAGCTGTCTTTAATCAGAAGATGGCTGCAGATATGGCCCGGGAAGAGGACCTTGTATTCCTCTGCGGACATTACGAGGGAGTCGACGAGCGTGTTCTTCAGGAGATTGTTACGGATTATGTCTCCATAGGAGACTATGTTCTGACCGGCGGCGAGCTTCCGGCAATGGTAATGATTGACGCCATTTCAAGGCTTGTACCCGGAGTTCTTAATAATGATGAATCGGCCCAGACCGAGAGCTTTTCAGGGCATCTTCTGGAATACCCACAGTATTCAAGGCCTGAGGAATGGATGGGCAGGAAAGTGCCGGCAATTCTTTTGTCGGGAGATCACAGGAAGGTTGACGACTGGAGGCACAAACAGTGTGTGCTCCGCACAAAAGAGAGGAGACCTGATCTATACATGGAATATATGAAAGCTGAGAGATTTCAGGTAGGTGTCATAGCATCAACTCACGGACTTCAGGGCGAGGTGAATGTTTTCCCCACAACCGAAGATCCGGCAAGATTTAAGAAACTTAAGAAGGTAAAGCTTCACACCCAGAGGGGTGAGGAGATCGACCTTGATATAGCAAGTGCAAGATTCTTTAAGAAGTTTGTCATTGTGAAGTTCAAGCAGTTCGACAACATCAACGATGTTGAGAGATTCAAGGGGTGCGAACTTACAATTGACAGGAAGGACGCAATTAAGCTTGCCCCTGGTGAGTATTACTGCGCCGATCTTATGGGCATGGCCATCGTGGACGAAGAGGAGAAAGAGCTAGGAACTCTTACGGAGATCCTTCAGACAGGCGCCAACGATGTCTATGAGATGACTCTTAAGGACTCGGAGGAAAAGGTGTACATACCTGCGATAAAGGAATGCATCAAGCAGATAGATGTGGAGAATCGCAGGATTATAATTCATGTAATGGAAGGCCTGCTTAATTAATATAATTTTAATTTTTGGTGACTTTTAAGGCTAAATGAATTATAATAATTTATATATGTATTTTGTTAGGATACATAAATAAAACACAAGATATTGGGGTAGACCATTATGGTAGACTATACAGAAGGTGCCGGATATCAGTACCACACACATGTTAAGCCCGGAGATGTAGGAAGATATGTTCTTCTTACCGGCGATCCCGGACGATGCGAATATATTTCCAAGTTTTTTGACGATCCCATATTTGTTGCATATAACAGAGAATACAACTGCTACACCGGTTATTTGGACGGAGAGAAGGTTAGCGTTATTTCCCACGGTATAGGTGGTGCTTCTACAGCTATCTGCGTAGAGGAACTCTATAAGTGCGGAGCAGATACCTTTATCCGTATGGGAACCTCAGGCGGAATGCAGGATGATGTGATTGGCGGTGATATTGTCATTGCCTCCGGAGCCATCCGTGCCGAGGGTACTTCCAAAGAGTATGCTCCCATTGAGTATCCGGCTGTGGCTACTTTTGATGTGGTAAACGCTCTTGTAACAGGTGCCAAGAAGAACGGTGCCAAGTATCACGTAGGTGTTTGCCAGTGTAAGGATTCCTTCTTCGGACAGCATGAGCCGGAGACCAAGCCCGTTGGACAGGAGCTTCTCTACAAGTGGGATGCCTGGATCAAGTGCGGATGCCTCTGCTCAGAGATGGAGAGCTCCACGCTTTTCGTTGTAGGTGACTACTTAAGAGCAAGGACAGGAGCGGTTCTTCTTGTGGTAGCCAACCAGGAGAGGGCTAAGAAGGGACTTCCCAATCCTCAGGCTCATGATATGGAGATCGTGTACAAGACCACGATTGAGGCCATCAGGGAGCTTATTAAATTGGATAAAGCCTGAAATATGGTTTTATTATAAATGTTTCTATCATATTTTATTTTTAAACGGAGGGAAATTATGAAAAAGAAACTTCTCGCAGTTCTTATGGCTGCAACAATGGTATCTTCTCTCGTAGCTTGCGGCAATTCTGCTGCTCCTGCTGCTGAGACAACAGATACTCAGGCAACAGAGACAACAGTAGAGGAGGCAGCTCCTGCAGAGACTGCTGAGGCTACAGAGGCAACAGAGGCAACTGAGCCCGCTGCTGACGCAACTTTCATGAAGGTTGCAATGGTTACAGACTACGGCGATATCACAGACCAGTCTTTCAACCAGTCAACATATGAGGCATGTAAGGCTTTCGGTGAGGCTAACGGCGTTGACTTCACATACTACAAGCCCGAAGGTGATTCAGATGCTGAGAGAGTTGCCATGATCGACAAGGCAGTAGCTGATGGATATAACGTAGTAGTTATGCCCGGTTACGCTTTCGCAGGCGCTATCAAAGAGACAGCTGATATGTATCCCGATGTTAAGTTCGTAGCTCTTGATGTTTCTGAGTACGATCTTGAGGGTGACGAGTCAGACTTCAACAACGAGACATTTGCTAACGTATTCTCAGCTGTATACCAGGAAGAGCTTCCCGGATACATGGCTGGTTATGCAGCAGTAAAGATGGGCTTCACAAAGCTCGGTTTCCTTGGTGGAATGGCTGTTCCTGCTGTTATCCGTTATGGTTACGGTTTCGTACAGGGTGCTGACGCTGCAGCTGCAGAGCTTGGCGCTGATGTAGAGATCAACTACGCTTATGGTAACCAGTTCTACGGTGACTCCGACATCACAGCTGCTATGGATACATGGTATCAGGGCGGCACAGAAGTTGTATTCGCTTGCGGCGGTGGTATATTCACATCTGCAGGTGAGGCAGCTGCTAAGGTTGGCGGCAAGGTTATCGGTGTTGACGTTGACCAGAAGGGCACAATCGATGGAATGTTTGGTGATGGCATCACTGTTACATCAGCTATGAAGGGTCTTCAGGCTACTGTTAACACACTGCTTTCAGCAATCAGAGATGGCCAGTGGGATGCTTATGCAGGCAAGATCCAGACTCTTGGTCTCGTATCTGCTGATGACATGAGCCTCAACTATGTAGGTCTTCCTTCATCAACAGTCTGGACAGACGGATTCACAGAGGATGATTACAACGCACTTGTTGCTGATATGGTTAACGGCAAGATCACAGTTTCTAACGATTCTTCCGCTGAGCAGCCTTCAGCTACAACAGCTAAGATCAACTTCCAGGGTAACATTAAGTAATTAAAACTTATTATGGCCATTTGGTCATCAGGGCCGGCGGACTCATAATCTTCCGGCCTTATTTCTTAATTTAGGGAAAAAGATATAAATGTATGGAGGGTATGTCAATGGCAGGAAACAGCGAATATGCTATTGAAATGCTGAACATTACCAAAAGGTTTCCGGGTATTATAGCCAATGATAATGTTACAGTGCAATTGAAAAAGGGGGAGATCCATGCACTCCTGGGAGAGAACGGAGCAGGTAAATCCACTCTCATGAGTGTGCTTTTTGGTCTTTACCAGGCAGAAGAGGGAATCATCAAGAAGGACGGTGTTGAGGTTAAGATCAATAACCCCAACGATGCCAATGACCTTGGTATCGGAATGGTTCACCAGCACTTCAAACTGGTTCAGTGCTTCTCAGTCCTGGACAACATCATTCTCGGTGATGAGACAACCAAACATGGAATACTTCAGAAAGACGAGGCCAGGAAGAAGGTTATGGCTTTGTCTGATAAGTATGGACTTAAGGTTGATCCCGATGCCAAGATTGAGGACATCACTGTAGGTATGCAACAGAGAACTGAGATTCTCAAGATGCTCTACAGGGATAATGAAATCCTTATTTTTGACGAGCCTACAGCCGTTCTTACACCTGCTGAGATCGATGAGCTTATGGAGATCATGAGGAACCTTGCCAAAGAGGGTAAGTCTATTCTTTTCATTTCCCACAAGCTTGCTGAGATCATGGCAGTTGCTGACAGATGCTCAGTACTTCGTCGTGGTAAGTATATCGGAACAGTTAACATCGCAGATACCAATCAGGATGAGCTCAGCCGCATGATGGTAGGTCGTGATGTTCAGCTTGTTGCAACCAAAGAAGACAAGGAGCCCGGCAAGGTTATCCTTCATGTAGAGAACATGACGGTTCCCAGTAAGCTCCATCACAATAATGCAGTTAAGAATGTATCCTTTGATGTTCGCGAGGGTGAGATCGTATGTATTGCCGGTATCGACGGCAACGGTCAGACTGAGCTTGTTTACGGACTGTCAGGTCTTGAGAACTGCACATCAGGTAAGATCACACTTTCCGGCAAGGATATTACACATGCATCCATCAGGGAGCGTTCAACCAGCGGTATGAGCCATATTCCTGAGGACAGACATAAACACGGTCTGGTAATGGACTATTCACTGGCTTACAACCTTGTACTTCAGAGGTACTTCGAGCCTGAGTTCAGTACCAAGGCAGGCTTCCTTAAGAAGAATGCCATCAACAGCTATGCTGACAAGCTGATAGAGCAGTATGATATCAGATCCAGTCAGGGTGCGCCCACAATCGCAAGAAGTATGTCAGGTGGTAACCAGCAGAAGGTTATTATTGCCAGAGAAATCGACAAGAACCCCGATCTTCTTATTGCTGTTCAGCCTACAAGAGGTCTTGACGTAGGTGCCATCGAGTATATTCACAAGCAGCTTATTGCCCAGAGAGATGCAGGACACGCAGTTCTTCTTGTTTCACTTGAGCTTGAAGAAGTTATGAGTATTTCCGACAGAATCCTTGTAATGTACGAGGGCGAGCTGGTCGGAGAATTTGACCCTAAGACAACAACGCCGGAAGAGCTTGGTCTCTACATGGCAGGCGCTAAGAGAAAGGAGATTGGAGCATAATGGGCAAAAAATCATCTGAAGGCTTCCTTTCAAAACCTGCCGTACAGTCCACTCTGGCTGCGCTTTTGTGCATCGTTATCGGTCTGCTGGTTGGTTATGTTGCACTTCTTATCATCAACCCCGCAGGAGCTACGGAAGCTATCATCACAATTCTTAAGAACTATTTCACTTATCCTACCAAGGCAGCTGCCATGAAGTATCTTGGTAATACCCTGGTAAAGGCAGCACCGCTTCTTATGTGCGCACTTTCAATTCAGTTCTGCTATCAGGCAGGTCTGTTCAATATCGGTGCGGCAGGACAGTATGTAGCAGGAGCCGGAGCAGCTCTTTTCTGCGCACTGCAGCTTAAACTGCCCTGGATTGTATGCCTTTTTGCAGCACTTATAGCAGGCGGTATTTTCGGAATCATCGTCGGACTTCTTAAGTCCTACCTTAACGTTAATGAGGTTATTTCAGGTATCATGCTTAACTGGATCGGCCTCTACACCGTTAACATGCTTCTTTCAGGAGTAAAAGAGACTGCCAGCCCTTATACAGTACAGGTTGCCAGTGTCAACAAAGGAGCACTTCTTCCTTCCCTGGGAATGGAGAAGCTTTTCTCAAACAACAAATATGTTACAATTGCTATTCCTCTTGCAATCCTGATCGCAATTCTGCTTAAGGTGATCCTCAGCATGACAGTATTCGGCTACGAGATCAAAGCTACCGGTATTGCCAAGGATGCTGCCAAGTACAGCGGAATGAAAGAGAAGAGGAATGTTATTATCACACTGTTTATTGGCGGCGCTCTTGCAGGCCTTGGTGCAGCATTCCTGTTCCTTACAGGATACGAGCAGTGGTCGGTAACTCAGTCATCTGTTCCCAGCATGGGCTTTAACGGTATTGCTGCTACCTTCCTCGGTGGACTGGATCCTATCGGAACAATCTTTGCTTCCTACTTCATCCAGCACATCACCAGTGGTGGTTCTTACCTGGACAAGAATATCTATCCTTCACAGATTTCGGATTTCATTTCCGCTATCATCATTTATCTGTGCGGATTTGTTCTGTTCTTCAAGATTCAGCTTAACGGCTGGTTAAGAGCAAGAGATGAGAGGGCTAAACAGACCCCAATTGTCCAGAGCAAAAAAGAGGAAGGAGGTAACAAATAATGGTACTGCTTCTTCAATACACACTGTTATTTGCATCTGTTTTGATTCTCGTTGCTTTGGGCGGATGTTTCTCAGAGCACTCAGGTGTTATCAACCTGGGCCTTGAGGGAATCATGGTAATGGGAGCTCTTGGCGGAGCACTTACACTTAAGTACATCAGCCCCTCCACACCGGCATTACTTATTGTGCTGGCGGTCATGGCGGCTTCCATCCTTTGCGGAATACTTTATTCATCACTTCTTGCAGTTGCATGTATCAACTTAAAGGCTGATCAGACCCTTGTAGGTACAGCCCTTAACATGCTGGCAGCTGCAGCAGCTACTGTAATTGTTAAGTCAATCAACATTGCAGAGAACCCTGATAACGTATCTTCAACGGTTCAGTATGTTCAGACCAAGAAGGCTCTGGTTGTATCCATCGGATCCTTCCAGTTCAACTGGTTCATGCTTGTTGCTCTTATTGCACTTATCCTGGCTTATGTAATTCTTTACAAGACCAGATTCGGATTAAGACTTATGGCCTGCGGTGAGCATCCTCAGGCAGCTGATTCCGTAGGTATCAACGTTTACACCATGAGATGGGCAGGCGTTCTTATCTCCGGTATGCTGGCAGGTATCGGTGGTATTGTATATATCACAGCCGGCGTAAGTGAGTGGAAGTTTGAAGTTGGTGTAGCAGGTTTTGGTTTCCTTGCTCTTGCAGTTATGATCTTTGGTCAGTGGAAACCTGTAAATATCGGACTTGCAGCTTTGCTGTTCGGTTTCTTCAGAGCTCTTTCAAACGTATACTCAGGATTTGATTTCCTGGCAGCTCTGAATATTCCCGGATCCGTATATAATATGATGCCTTACATCATTTCACTGATCGTTCTGGCATTTACATCATCCAATTCAAGAGCACCTAAGGCTGAGGGTATTCCTTACGACAAGGGATCAAGATAATTCTTTTACAAAAGGGTACGATAGGACAAAAATATGGAAGACATTAACGTACGCGAACTGATAGAAACAGCTCTTAAAATGAGGAAGATGAGTTATACTCCGTATTCACACTGGAATGTAGGAGCAGCGCTCCTTGCAGCCAATGGAACAATTTACACCGGCTGCAATATTGAGAATGCTGCTTTTACACCCACCAACTGCGCTGAGAGAACAGCTTTTTTTAAGGCTGTCAGCGAGGGTGTGAAGGATTTTAAGGCAATAGCCGTTGCAGGCGGCCCTGATGGGCAGTGGGATGACCTTCCTTTCTGTTCACCCTGCGGTGTCTGCAGACAGGTTATGAGCGAATTCTGCAAGGATGATTTCAAAATTTACTGTGCGCAATCCACAGATAAGTACACAGAATACACGCTTTCAGAGATCATTCCGGACAGATTCGGGCCCAAAGATCTTTTGGGTTGACTTTTCTTCTGTTCTTTGTTAAACTATAGTACGTTGTGACAATCAGACGGTCCTCTGATGCATTAATTGCGTTTAAGAACGTCCATGGAAATAGGAGAAAAGATATGAGTACAATTATCGAAGAGCTCGAGAAAGAGCAGCTGAACGCCAATGCGCCTCAGTTCCACACAGGTGATACTGTAAGAGTACACGCTAAGATCAAGGAAGGAAACCGTGAGAGAGTTCAGGTTTTCGAGGGAACTGTTAAGAAGATCCAGGGCGGCAGCAACCGTACAACATTCACAGTAAGAAAAGAGTCTTACGGTGTTGGCGTTGAGAAGACATGGCCCCTTCACTCACCTATCGTTGAGAAGGTTGAGGTTGTTAGAAGAGGTAAGGTAAGAAGAGCTAAGCTGAACTACCTTAAGGGACTTACAGGTAAGAAGGCTAAGGTTAAGGAGCTTGTTACCAGATAACTTGTTTTCAGAGGCAGTTACTGTCGTAATGATAGTAATTGCCTTTTTTCATGCCAAACATAAAAATTCTTTTGTGAGGTATCTTTAATGTTTCGAAAGAGAAATACACTTACTTTTTACCAGAAGAAAAAGAAGATAACTCCAAAGCTTTTCCGGGAAATCTTTTCCTGGATATCCATCACCATTGTGGGAGGACTGATTGCCTTTGGTCTTGTACTTGCTTTTGGAATGCAGGTTAAGGTCATCGGAGATTCCATGGAGCCTACCATCAGCAACGGTCAGAGTGTTGTGGTCAACAGGCTTTCGCTTATGATCTTAAGCCCCAAGATTGGTGATATCATCGTATTTCTGCCTAATGGCAATGTAAATTCCCATTACTATGTAAAAAGAGTCGTAGCCGGACCGGGAGAAACCGTACAGATCACAGACGGTATTCTCTATGTAAACGGAGAAGAGCGGGACGGTAAGAAGGATATATATGATAAAATAGAGGATGCAGGAATTGCATCCAATCCTGTTAAACTTGGCAGCGGAGAGTATTTTGTCCTGGGAGATAACAGGAATAACAGTGAAGACTCCAGAAGTGCCAATATAGGAGTGGTCAAGCAGAGCATGATGGTGGGAAAGGTCTGGTTCAAGCTTCGTCTTGAAGGCGCGGAATCGGGCCCGGTACTTAACAACTATTAAGAAATGGAGATCCTATGAACTATCAGTGGTATCCCGGTCATATGACCAAAGCCATGAGAATGATGCAGGAGAACATCAAACTCATAGACATAATCATAGAACTTACAGATGCCAGAATCCCGGCGGCAGGCCGCAATCCTGATATTGATGAGCTTGGCCGGAACAAATACAGGCTCATTATCCTCAACAAGGCCGATCTGGCAGATCCTGCCGTAACCGCAAAGTGGAAGGATTACTACCAGAAGCAGGGCTACTATGTACTGGAGATGAACTCCAAGACCGGCAATGATGCAGGCAAGGTAAAAGATCTGGTGCAGAATGCCTGCGCTGAGAAAATAGAGCGGGACAAGAAGAGAGGCATAGTAGGAAGACCTATCCGTGCCATGGTTGCAGGTATCCCCAATGTTGGTAAATCAACCTTTATCAACAAGCTGGCTGGAAGAGCTTCCGCTAAAACCGGCAATAAGCCGGGTGTCACAAAGGGAAAGCAGTGGATATCCCTTGGCAAGAACATGCAGCTTCTTGATACCCCCGGAGTTTTATGGCCTAAATTTGATGATGATACAGTAGGGCTTCACCTGGCTTTAATAGGGTCAATGAACGACGACAACCTTGATATTGCAGAACTGGCCTGTGAACTTATAAAAATATTGTCAGAAACATACCCAAATGCTGTATTTGAGAAGTATAATATAACAAAGGAGCAGGTTGAGGAGTACGAAGAGCAGATGTATTCCACACCTGCAAGTGCAGTTCTGTCGGCAATTGCCTTCAACAGGAAATGCTTCAAACAGGGAGCAGAGATTGACTTAAACAGAGCGGCAGCCCTTCTTCTTGATGATTTCAGGAACGGAAGGCTCGGAAGATTATCTTTGGAGCGTCCGGAATAAACAGTGCAAGGCACAGAATCGAGACCAGACTATGAAATTTGAGACTGTATTAAAAGAAATCGCCAGTACTATTGTTTACCTGGCAGTCATTTTTGCCCTGACATTTTTGTTTATCACATATGTGGCTCAGAGGACGGAAGTAAGCGGACAGTCCATGGAAACGACACTTCAGGACGGCGATTCACTTATAGTGGACAAAGTGACCTACAGGTTCAGCAATCCCCAAAGATTTGATATTATCATATTCCCTTATCAATACGGCAAAAACCAGTACTTTATCAAGAGAGTAATCGGACTTCCCGGAGAGACCGTAAGAGTTGATGAGAGCGGTAATATATACGTAAACGGAACACTCCTTGAAGAGCATTACGGTGCTGAGGTTATCCAGGATCCCGGAAGGGCTCTTGACGGTGTTACCCTTGGACCGGATGAGTATTTCGTAATGGGAGACAACCGCAATCACAGTATGGACAGCAGAGATATATCAGTGGGCAATATCCATAAGGACAAGATTCTTGGTAAGGCCTTTATCAGAATTTATCCCTTCTCCAAATTCGGAGGTGTAGACTGATGCAGTCCATGACAGAAATAAAGGAAGTTCTTGCCGGATGCAGCAGCGAGGATGAGCTTAAAGCTTTCAAAGACTCTTTTGCAGGGGATGAAAGAGCAGGAGTAAGAAAGCTTGTTGAAACAGCGGATAAGAGGCTTAAGGCTCTGTATGCGGAAATGGCCCGCATTGAGCAGATGAAGCAGTATGAGAAAGAGTATGGGGATCTGGGGTATCTGTGCGGCATAGATGAAGTAGGCCGCGGCCCGTTGGCAGGACCTGTTTATGCAGCTGCCGTCATTCTTCCCAAAGACAGTGATATTCTTTATATAAACGATTCCAAGAAATTATCCGAAAAAAAGAGAGAAGAGCTTTATGATGTCATCATGGAAAAGGCAGTAGCGGTAGGCATTGGATCCTCTACCTGCGAAAGGATAGATGAGATCAATATCCTTCAGGCTACCTTTGAAGCAATGACACAGGCTGTTAACAGCCTTTCGGTTAAACCGGCAGCTCTTTTGATCGATGCTGTACATATACCGCAGCTTGAGGACTACAGGCAGATTTCCATTATAAAGGGCGATGCCAAGAGTGTGTCCATTGCGGCGGCCAGTATCATAGCCAAGGTGACAAGAGACAGGGTCATGAAAGAGATGGCTTTGCAGTATCCGGAGTACGGCTTTGAATCCAACAAGGGATACGGCAGCGCAGATCATATAGCAGCCCTTAAGAAGTACGGCCCCTGTCCGATACATAGAAGATCATTTATAGGAAACTTTGTATGAACGGAATTTCTAATGTATCACAACTTACTAGACAGGTTATGGTGGATGGTAAGGAAGTATCCCAGTCCGGCAGCGAGAGCCAGGGAAAGGTCCCTGAGCTTAAGACCGGCTCAACCATCCAGGGAACTGTTGTGTCCATTACCGATACCGACGGCGGGAAGATTGCCAACGTTGAAGTGGGAGATTCCGTGATCTCCGCCAAGCTTCAGGATGGCATGAATCTTCGCGAGGGACAGACTCTGAACTTTAATGTCAAGTCTTCGGGACCCGGCGGCGTATCCATAACCCCGCTTTATGAAAATACCTCTGCAGACCAGAGCACCTTAAAGGCTCTTGCGGCTGCAGGTCTTGAGATCAACAATGACAATATCCAAATGGTCAAAGATATGATGGAAGCTCAGCTTCCCATTAACCGGGAAGCGCTTCTTGAGATGAGCAAAAATCTTCAGACCTATCAGAATTCTTCAATCTCTACCATGGTGGAGATGAAGAGCCTCAATATCCCTATCAACGAAAACAATATACAGCAGTTCCAGAGCTACAAGAATTATGAACACCAGGTAACAGGTGCCATAGAGAGCATAATCGATGAACTTCCCGAGGCATTTAACGAGCTTTCCGCGGCAGGAAATGATTCCGGAGCTTTAAAGCTGTATGGGCAGGTGCTGAAGCTCTTTTCCGAAGGAGTTCAGACAGAAACAGGAACTGTAACAGATCCGGGAAAAGAGACAGAAAGTGCAGGGCAGACTGCGGCTTTGGATACTGAAGCTGATGCAGCAGGCAAACAAGCGCAGGTACAGGAAGAGACCGGCAAGGCTGCTATGGGACAGAATGCAGAGGAGACAGCTCTTTTGCAGGGGGAGATTGAAGGCGGCGAAAAGGGCGCTGAATCATCTAAGATGCAGGGAACTTTGAACACATTGGAGGAATCAGCCTCCGGTGAAAACGGCGCAGCAAAAGGAACTCAGCTGGATTCAAGGTTTGTTGATAACTTAAGAAATCTTGGAATCTCTGAGGATACCATAAAGAATTACAACGAAGCTCTTAAGCTCACTCAGAACGGGGAGTCTTCTCCCAAGCTTGAGCTTGCCCAGAAGGAGCTGCTAAAAGAGCTGTCACAGGCTTTTGAGCAGTCAGACCTTAATACCCTGGGAGATAAGACGGTATGGAAAAATATCTTTTCCCATGACGACTACAGCAAGCTACTTAAGGACAGCATATCTTCCCAGTGGACCCTTAAACCCGGAGATGTTGAAAAGAAAGAGAATATAGATAATCTCTACCAGAGACTGGGCAATCAGATAAAGGGACTTACGGAAACCATAAGCAACACGCTGGGAGCTGAGTCAAAGCTTGGTCAGACTGCAAATAACCTTCAGAATAACCTGGATTTTATGAACCAGCTTAACCAGATGTTCCAGTATGTGCAGCTGCCTCTTCAGATGACGGGGCAAAATGTTCACGGCGACCTTTTTGTCTATAGGAACAAGCACCGGAAGATGAGCGAGGATGGGTCTGTAAGTGCGGTGCTTCATCTTGATATGGAGCATATGGGACCTGTGGATGTTTATGTGAAACTTTTGGATACAAAGGTCACCACCAATTTCTATGTGGCGGATGAAGATGTTATCGATCTTATCAATGACAATATACATATTCTGAACGAAAGGCTTGAAAAGCGCGGCTATACCATGAATGTTACCCTGAAGCTCCACGATGAGATGGACGGACAGGATGCGGCGGTGGATGAGATGCTGGATGTTATGAAGACTCCCGTGATCTCCACAGCTTCTTTTGATGCCAGAGCTTAAGTGAGGTTTTATGCCCGACAATAAGGAAAAAGAAAAAGTAAAAACCGCGGTGGCGCTGGCTTACGATCCCAATGAAGACGGAGCCCCCAAGGTCATAGCTTCGGGAAAAGGCGCTTTAGCTGAGAAGATCATTGAAAAGGCCAAGGAGAGTAAGATACCTGTCCACGAGGATGACAAGCTGGCGGAGACCCTTTCACGACTGGAGATCGGGGAGATGATACCTCCCGAGCTCTATGAGGTTGTGGCTGAGATTCTGGTATTTGTTGATGCCATGGATAAGATCAAGGCCAAGGATAAGGGCAAAAAATAACGGATTTGGAGCAGTAGTTTGAACAAGAGAAGTGTAGGAACAGGTTATGAAGCCCTGGCCCATCAATACATCAGGGATAATGGCGCAGTAATTCTGGAAACCAATTACAGAAACAAAAGCGGTGAGATAGACATTATAGCAAGGGATGAGAGATACCTTTGTTTTATAGAGGTCAAATACAGAAGCAGTGACAGATTCGGCGGCCCCGAGGCCGCCGTTAATATTGCCAAACAGAGAAAAATCTGCAGAGTTTCAAGGTACTATCTGTATAAGATGGGATATGAGACTGATACACCGGTAAGATACGATGTTTTGTCCCTGGACGGGGAAGGCAGTGCACTGACGGTTAAGTGGCTTAAAAATGCTTTTGATTATACGGAGTGAAATATGGAGAACATTAAGATCAAACGATACGGAAATGAAAAGACCATGGAGCTTAGAGACCACAAGGGACTTAAATACCTGGTTTTCCCAAGGATTGAGGAACTTGATTTTGTGGATCATCTCTTCAGTACAAGGCTAGGCGGTGTTTCCAAGGGGGTATTCAGTGAGTGCAATTTAAGCTATACAAGAGGCGATGAAAAAGAGGCAGTGGATGAAAACTACAGAAGAGTTGCCGATGCCCTTGGTCACGGAAAAAGCCTTGATGACTTTGTATGCACTTTCCAGACTCACACCACAAACATAAGAGTTGTAACTGAGGAAGACCGCGGAAAAGGACCTGCAAGGCTTCGGGATTACACCGATATTGACGGACTTATTACCAATGTCCCCGGAATAATTCTCGGCTCTTTTCACGCAGATTGTCCTCCGGTATATATCATCGACCCGGTACATAAGGCCATAGGCCTTGTCCATTCAGGCTGGAAGGGGACTGTGGGAAGGATTTCCGGCGGTGCAGTATCCAAAATGAAGGAATGCTACGGCACTGAGCCGGAAGACTTAATATGTGCCATAGGGCCCTCTATCTGCGGAGACTGCTATGAAATCGGTGAAGATGTGGCAGAAAAGATAAGAGAAGCTTTTTCGGGAAAAGAGCTGGAAGAAGGAGGCATCCTTGAGCCATATCCTCAGGGGAAATACAGGCTGTACCTTTGGAATGCCATAAAGATGACGCTTCTTGCGGCAGGAGTCAAAAAGGAGAACATAATCGTTACGGATATCTGCACCAGATGTAACCCTGAGCTTTTGTTCTCTCACAGGATCCAGGGGGAAAAAAGAGGCAATTTGTGCGCTTTTTTGTCAATAAAACGGTAAATTAACGAATATTCGTCTATTTCTTAAGAAATCTTAAGAAATTTCGACGGTAAATCTTAAGAATTTAATGATTTAATTAATATTGAAAGTTGAGGACGATATGGAAAATATATTAGTTTGTGACGACGACAGAGAAATAGTAGAAGCTATTGAGATCTACCTCGAGCAGGAGGGGTTCAGGGTTTTCAAGGCATACGACGGTGAAGAAGGACTGTCGGTTCTTCGAAGGAATGAGATCCAGCTGGCAATTGTTGATATCATGATGCCTAAGCTTGACGGAATTCACATGGTGAAGGAGCTTCGGCGCTTTTCAACAATCCCGGTGATATTTCTTTCTGCCAAATCCGAGGATTCGGATAAGATCCTGGGGCTTAATATCGGTGCGGACGACTATGTCACCAAACCCTTTAATCCTCTGGAGCTGGTGGCAAGGGTCAAATCCAATGTCCGCAGGTTCACTACTCTGGGAACGGCAGTGGAATCCGAGAATGTGTATGTGACAGGCGGTCTTGTGATCGACGACAATGCCAAGATCTGTACTCTTTACAACGAGGTGGTAAGACTTACACCCATTGAGTACAAGATCCTTGCTTTCCTTGCCAAAAACAAGGGCAAGGTATACTCCATTGAGCAGATTTACGAGAGTATCTGGGGTGATCACGTCTACAAGTCAGACAACACTATAGCTGTCCATATCAGACATATAAGAGAAAAGATTGAAGTGGATCCCCGTGAACCCAAGTACCTGAAAGTGGTATGGGGCGTGGGATACAAGATTGAGGAAGACGCCAGATGAAAAAAAGTATGAGAAAAGAGCGGGCCATCAGGATTATCCAGCACCTTCTGGCCGCATGCATTGCCTTTGTGGCAGCCGTGTCCATAGCAGGCACATCAATTGTCATAAGGGGGCTTAACGGAGACAGTTCCTATAATCTCTATGAGTCGGACAACAGCAGAAGCTACGAGGATTCCTACCTGTTTAACAACATCCTTGGCAATAATATCTCGGATGTCTTAAGGCATGTGGCGGTGAGGTCGCAGCTGGAGACATCGGGATTTTATGATGACCGCAAGAAGATCGATGTGACCGCCTATGTCAACAGGGGAGCAACCCTTACAGGGGACTATGTAACGGCAGTTTATTATCTATCTGACCTTCTTAAGTGGGCACAGAGCGGATTCAAGTATGAGACAAGGACCTTTACAGAGGAAGAGAGTGCAAACTTCCTTAATACATTTTCAACCTACACTCATCTTAAGGACAACAGATATGCAGGTGGAATGAACTCCTACCTCAATTCTCAGATTGAGGGCAACAGCGTGTACTTTGCAATATCAGGCAATTCGGTACCTGCAGGCGGCGAGCACACAGTTCTTTTGTCCAGATATCAGACTGTGGACGGCAAGAATATAGAGGACCTGGTTTCCTCCTGGGAGGAGTACAACCTTATCTGCAGCTATGTGGAGGAGTCGGCCAAAGATCTCCTCAATAACTACGAGGAATATGCCAGGGCTCTTAAGTATTATGATTACCTGAATACAAACCTTCGGTATTATATTACTAGATCCGTCAACGGCAAGACGGAGGTCTTTACCAATGTAACCGAACTTATGGGAGAGACCACCGGGATAGATATCTCAGAGCTCTTTAAGGGGTACGGAAGGTATGTTTATTATTGTCCCTATGAGCTTAGCTACGAGACCAATACTCAGCTCAAGGAGAATGTTGTAAGAGGGATTGTTAAGTCCTACAGCTATGCTTATCCCGATCAGGTGAAGATCTATATCGGCGTGGATACGGAAAATTACGGAGCTGAGGATGCCTTTACCCAGGGCAGGAGCAACTTTACCAAGTATATGCCCGGAAGGAACGTACTTATAGTAACAGGCATTCTTGCTGCGCTTATCTATATTGTGCTGATGGTAATCTATATAGCGGGAATAAGACCTGTTGCTGCAGAGGATGATACAAAGGGCATGATTACCCCTGAGGCAAATGTAAGATCCGGAGCAGTCACAGGCAGGATCTATACGGAAGCTATTGCTCTTATAGGGCTTCTTATCATGGCCGTTCCGGCAGTATTCTTTGCTCTGCTTGGAAGAATACAGGGCAGCTACGGCAGCATGGTGAGGGCTTCCTATTTCCCCGGTGCCTTTGCAGTGGGTGCATTTATTGCCAGCATCGGATTTCTTTACATGGTCTATTCGCTTATACGCAGAGTAAGAGAGAAGAAAGCCTGGGAAGAGAGCTTTATCAGAGCACTTTCGACAGGATTTAAGAATCTTATAGTAAATACCACCGATAACGGCAATGTTATCATCAGGACCTGGATACCCTTCGTGCTGTTTGTGGCCATGAATCTTCTCCTGTTTAAGGCGGGAATTGCCGGGATAATTGTGGCAGTCTGCATGGATGTACTGGTAGGCATTTATGTATACAGACAGAACCTTGACAGAGACAGGATCATTCATGTGATAGAGAACATCAAGAACGGCGATGTTAAGGCCAAGGTAGATACGGAAGGACTTCACGGGGACAACATCAATCTTGCGGAAGCTGTGAACTCAATCGGCGACGGAATCCATAAGGCTGTTGATACCAGCATGAAGGATGAGAAACTGAAGGCAGATCTTATCACCAATGTTTCTCACGATATCAAGACGCCCCTTACATCCATCATCAACTATGTGGACCTTATAAAGCGTGAGGAGATAGATAACGAGAGAGTCAGAGAGTATGTTGAAGTGCTGGATGCCAAGTCACAGAAGCTCAAGCAGCTTACAGAGGACCTGGTGGAGGCCTCTAAGATCAGCTCAGGTAACATCAGCATTCAGATGAACAGGATCAACTTTGTTGAGATGGTTAACCAGACCATAGGTGAGTTCTACGAGAAGCTTGAAAAGAGTAATCTTCAGCCAATCTTTAAGCCCGATGAGCCTGTGATGAATGTTATGGCTGACCCCAGACATCTGTGGCGCGTTATAGAGAATCTTCTCAATAACGTGTGCAAATATGCACTCCCGGGAACCAGAGTATATATGGATATGCATCTTGTTCAGAAGGAGGGCAGTGAGGATGAGGTAGTATTCTCCATCAAGAATATTTCAGCCTCCGAGCTGAATATAGATGCGACTGAGCTGGCGGAGAGATTTATAAGAGGCGACGAGTCAAGAACCACAGAGGGAAGCGGTCTTGGACTTTCCATAGCCAAGAACCTGACAACTGCCCAGAACGGAACCTTTGATATTGCGCTGGACGGAGATCTCTTTAAAGTAATGATAAGACTCAAGGCTGCAAAGTGATTACATCAGCGTTATGATTTGCAATAACTGTATAAGTAAAGGCATCTTAATAATGTCATAACAACAAAAGAAAACCTCCTGGAAGATTATGGATTGATACATCCTTACTCCCAAGAGGTTTTTGTTTTTATTATGCTGTTTATTCGTAAAGCTCAGGTGCAATGAGACCGTTGTTGTACTTCTCGACAATCTCGTGGATCTTGTCGGTAGGCATGTTAACGGTGGACATTGATGCGTCGTGATTTAAGAAATCGATGATGGTTGCCAGGAACTTTCCCATATCTGCGATGAAGAGATACTTGCGGGACTTAACGTCATCGTTCATGTAAGTCAGGTTAGTGGTGATTACTGCATCAAAGTAGCCCTTTTCATAGCCTTCATCAAAGCGCTTCATACCGTCGGTGAAAAGACCGAAGGTGGTGCAGATGAAGACTCTTTTGGCTCCCATGTTCTTGAGCTGTCCTGCAGTGTCGATCATGGAGGAACCGGAGGAGATCATATCATCGATAATGATAACGTCGCGGCCTGAAATGTCGGAACCCAGGAACTCATGGGCTACAATAGGGTTGGTGCCGTTTACGATGTGAGCATAATCACGTCGCTTATAGAACATACCGGTGTCAGCACCGATAACATTGGCAAAATATACGGCTCTGTCAAGAGCACCCTCGTCGGGAGAGATGACAGTGAGGTGATCCTTGTCTACGGTCAGGTCACTTATATGTGACAAAAGAGCCTTCATAAACTGGTAGGATGCAAGGAAATTGTCGAATCCTCCAAGGGGCTTGGCATTTGAGATTCTGGGATCGTGGGCATCAAAGGTGATGAAGTTGGAGATACCCATATCATGGAGCTCCTTGAACATCTGAGCTGCATCCAGCGATTCCATGCCGTTTCTCTTGTGCTGTCTGCCTTCATAGAGGAAGGGCATTATTACGTTGATTCTTTTGGCCTTGCCGGTGATGGCTCCAATGACACGTTTAAGATCCTGATAATGATCATCGGGAGATTTGTGATTAACATAGTTATACATCTTGTAGGTGATGCTGTAGTTGCAGACATCGGTAAGGATGTAAACGTCATTACCTCTGACACTTTCAAGGATGGTAGCCTTTGATTCTCCGCTGCTGAAACGGTCAAGGCGATAGTCTATAAGGAATGAATCCTTGACATAACCCTGAAATGCAGGATCTGAATCAGGCATTTTATAAAGATTGTGTCTGAACTGTGCAATATAACGGTCTACACTTTCACCCAGCTCTTTGGCAGACTCCATAACAATAAGGTTAAGGGGCGCTACAGGGATTAGTGATTCCAATTGATGAAAATCGGGCATAAAAAGAAACCTCCAAGTCCAAAAGATTTGTGGTAATCCACTTATTGTTTTATCATCTGTATTACTGACACGTCAAGATTTTTAAGGTATAATAACAAGAAGATTGCGCATATTTGGATAAGGACAGGTTATGACTAAAAAGAAAGGTCACGTCATCGGATCGGTTGCTATCGGCAGTATTGCCGAGGAAATGGGCATTGAACCCGGCGACATGCTTCTTAAAATAAATGATGAAGAAATAGGCGACATTTTTGATTACCAGTTTCTGGTTCAGGACGATCACCTGGATGTTCTTGTTAAGAAGGCTGACGGAGAAGAGTGGCTTCTTGATATAGACAAGGATTTTGATGAGGAGCTGGGAATTGAATTTGAGAATGGCCTTATGGACGATTACAGATCCTGCTGCAACAAGTGCATCTTCTGTTTCATCGACCAGATGCCCAAGGGCATGAGGCCTACGCTGTATTTCAAGGATGACGATTCAAGGCTGTCCTTCCTTCAGGGCAACTATGTCACTTTGACCAATATGTCCGATGCGGATATCGACAGGATATTGAAGTACCATCTTTCTCCCATCAATGTGTCTTTTCAGACCACTAATCCAGAACTTCGCTGCAAGATGCTGGGCAACAGGTTCGCCGGTGAAGCCCTCAAAAAGGTGGATAAACTTTGCGCAGAAGGCTCGGGAATAGAGCTTAACGGCCAGATCGTGCTTTGCAAGGGCGTTAACGACGGAGAGGAACTTGAGAGATCCATTTCGGACCTCACCAAGTATATTCCCAACCTTCAGAGTGTATCTGTGGTTCCTGTGGGACTTTCCAGACACAGAGAAGGCCTTTATCCTCTGGAGCCCTTTGACGGCGAGGATGCTGCCAAAGTTATCGATCAGATAGAGAGATGGCAGAAAAAGGTCTATAATGAGCATGGGATACATTTTATCCACGCCAGCGACGAGTGGTATTTCCTGGCAGGAAGGGATTTCCCGGAGGCTGAGAGATACGATGGATATATTCAGCTGGAAAACGGCGTCGGTATGATGCGTCTTTTTATTGAAGAATATGAAGATGCTTTAAGCCGGGCAGTTGCAAATAGAGCCAAAGAGATAGCGGCAGTAAACAGACACATCTCCATGGCAACGGGAAGGCTGGTTTATCCTTGCATCAGAGATATGGCTGCAAAAGCAATGCAGATTTGTCCTGGACTTAAAGTGGATGTATATGAGATAATAAACGAGTTTTTTGGTGAGAGGATCACCGTTTCGGGCCTTCTTACAGGTCAGGATATCATAGGACAGCTGCAGGGCAGGGACCTGGGACAGATGTTGTATCTTCCGGAGAACCTCTTAAGGAGCGGAGATGACATCCTTCTTGATGATGTGAGAGTCCCTGATATAGAAAGAGAACTGAATGTGCCCGTAGGAATAGCCAAGTGTGACGGGTACGAGTTTGTGGCAGATCTCTTTGGCCTTGATGCCAGTGAGCTTATGCCGGAATAAGGATAATTATGAGCAGGAAAAATATTGTAGCAGTGGTCGGAAGACCCAACGTAGGAAAATCATCATTATTTAATGCCCTTGCAGGCAGTAGGATTGCCATTGTGCAGGATACTCCGGGCGTTACAAGAGACAGGATCTATCAGGATGTCGAGTGGCTCAATCACAGCTTTACGCTGATCGATACCGGCGGTATTGAGCCAGATTCCAATGATGTCATCCTTTCACAGATGAGGGAGCAGGCGCAGATTGCTATTGACACAGCTGATGTCATCATCTTCATGGTAGACGTCAAGTCCGGACTTGTCGATGCGGACTTCCAGGTAGCGGATATGCTCAGGCGTTCAGGCAAGCCCATAGTCCTTTGTGTAAACAAGGTAGATAATTACAACAGGGATCAGATGGACGTCTATGAGTTCTATAACCTCGGAATCGGCGATCCCTTCCCGATTTCTGCTGCCAACAAGCAGGGAATCGGTGATCTCCTGGAAGAGGTTGTAAGCCACTTCACCAAGCAGTCTGTAGAGGAAGACGAAGATGACTCCATTAAGGTTGCCATTATTGGTAAGCCCAATGTTGGTAAGTCATCCATCATCAACAGACTTATCGGGGAGAACAGACTTATTGTTTCGGATGTTGCGGGAACAACCCGTGATGCCATAGATACCGAAGTCAAGCACAACGGCAAGAAATATGTGTTTATCGATACTGCCGGACTTCGCCGTAAGAACAAGGTCAAGGATGCACTGGAACACTACATGATAGTTAGAACTGTTGGGGCAGTTGAAAGAGCGGATGTAGCCATTCTGGTCATCAATGCCGAGGACGGAGTTACAGAGCAGGATGCCAAGATTGCAGGTATTGCCCATGAGAGCGGCAAGGCGGTTATCATAGCCGTGAATAAATGGGACCTTATCGAGAAGGACAACCATTCGGTCAAGGAATTTACCAAGGACATCAGAAATACTCTGGCCTTCATGAACTATGCAGAGATAATGTTCATCTCAGCCGAGACCGGACAGCGACTTATCAAGCTCTATGATATGATCGATACCGTCAGCGAGAACCATGCCCTCAGGGTTTCAACGGGAGTTCTTAACGAGATCATGTCCCAGGCAGTTGTAATGCAGCAGCCACCAAGTGACAAGGGCAAGATCCTTAAGCTCTTTTACATTACCCAGGCATCGGTCAAGCCGCCAACCTTTGTAATATTTGTAAACGACAAGAACTTAATGCACTTCAGCTACACCAGATATATTGAGAATCAAATAAGGGAGGCCTTTGGTTTCAAGGGTACACCTTTAAGATTTATTATCAGGGAGAGAAAAGAGGACAAATAGTATGGAAAGAGTTGTATGTTTACTTATCGGTTACGTTTTTGGGCACTTTCAGACAGCAGTTATGTACTGCAAGATGAAAGGCGTCGACATCAGAAGCGTAGGAAGCGGCAATGCGGGAACCACCAATACTCTTCGTGTTATGGGACCTAAGGCCGGAGCGATAGTTCTTTTGGGGGATATGCTTAAATGTATGCTGGCCATCTTCGTCAGCTACCTGATCTTTGGCAGGAACAATCCTGACTACATGATCCTGTACATGACCTATACAGCTGCAGGAAGCGTTCTTGGACATGATTATCCCCTGCACCTTCATTTCAAGGGCGGCAAGGGAATCGCCTGCACCGCCGGCTACACCATTTACCTCAGTATTCAGTACACATGGCTGTTCTTCCTTATGGGACTTGTATCATTCTTCGTTCCCTTTAATCTGTTCCATATCGTATCGGTATGCAGCCTTTTCTATTACACATGTCTTTTCATTATGACCATCGTATTCGGTCAGATGGGCGGGTTTGGCGTGATTGGAACCCAGATACCTCAGAGCGCACTTATCGAGGTATATGTGATCCTGTTCCTCCTTACAGCCCTTGCTTACTTCCAGCACAGAGGCAATATCAAGAAGCTTCTTGCCGGCAAGGAGAGAAAGACCTACATCTTCAAGAAAAACAAGGTGGATTGATCTTAATAAAAGCGCTAACCTTCGTGGTTGGCGCTTTTTTTTATGCCAAGGATTACATATAATATATTAGTGAGTAATGATGCAAGGAAGGTAAACCGGCTATGGGCAGATATATAGATGAGGTAAAAGAACTTGAGGCTCCGTTTTTGACTAATGAATATGACGGGGAAGGAGAAGCTTCTTTTGCCATTGAGGAGGGCAGCATACCTGTTATGATCTCAGCGCCTCACGCGGTGAATCATTTCAGAAACGGAAAGGTTAAGTTTGCCGATAGATACACCGGAGGAATTGCAAGATTTCTTCATAAGCTGACAGGCTGCCATGTGATCTATGCCTGCAAAAGCACAGGTTGCGATCCAAACTATGATGAGCCCGGAACCAACGAATATCAGGACATTCTGAAGGAATATCTTGAAAAGCATGATGTGAAACTGCTGATAGATATTCACGGGGCTTCAAAGGAGAGGGAATATGCTGCGGAGATGGGAACTGCTCCCTGCCAGGATCCAAAGCCGGGGATTGTCTACGAGGAGGATCCGTCTCTTCATGAATATAAGTTTGCAGCCAACATAATAAAATGCCTTCTGGAAAGCGGCATCAGAAACTGCGAAACGGACAAAAAAGAAATCTGTAAAAACAAAATATTTGATGCAGGCGGTCAGAACACCGTTACAAAATTCATTTCGGAAAATACAGACACTTCCTGCGTGCAGCTTGAGATAAATGGCACGTACAGGGATCCCGGTAACAGGGCAATGTTTTCGGCGATGATCCGCAGCCTTGTCAATATCGTAATGCTCCTTGGAACTATAGATTACGATGATAAGAGCGGCAATGACAATTGGGAAAAGAAGCTTTTATCCTGCAAAAGAGCTTTTACAAAAGGCAGGAGCGGAAGAGGTAAGAGGAATTACTTTAAGGTATTTCCCGGAACTTCTGATGTTGTTCTTTGCGTTAATAACAAAGAGTCCGGGAACAGATCAAAAGAATATAAGAACCTGCAGAAGATGGTCAGAAAGCTTTCTGCCAAAATGGGATGCAGCGCTCTGGTTGTTTCAAAGGCTGCAGATACCGATGCTAAAAAGAAAGCAATGGAAAGGGACTACTATGCCCTTACCTGTGCAAATGCTGTAAATACAGTAATAGAGCTGGAAACAGATCCCGCCTCAGAGGAAGGGATAAAGATAAAAGCCCATGGGGAGGACAAAGACTTCCTTGATAAGCTGGTTCTTTTTACTGAAGAATATGTGTATGGCAGGAAAGAAAAGGTTACCGGGGAAGATGTTCTTGAGGCTGCCGGAAAAATCATAAGTCTTCTTGATACCATGGATCCCATGGCGGATTGCTGCGACGTATACAGGCTTTGGCAGGCCAGCTCCAAGTCACATATACCGCAGGATAAAATTGAGTTTCCGGGAAATGGAGAGACTGCTTTTAAAGTCAATGACCTTGTACATGTATGTTCTCCGGAAGGAGTGCATCAGACAGCCAGGGTCAATGCTGTAAATAAGGTCACCTTATCGGAACTTAACAGCTTCCTAGGTGATTCTGCACCTTGCTCCAATTCGGATTACGTGATCCTCACTAACCGCCTTATTGAGCTGCTCTTTGGAAGGGAGTGGATCGAGAGGCAGGAAGAAGAGCCGGGTCTTAGGGGAGCGCCGGTAATAGTTTATGAAAACCACACTGACCGCTATGAGATAGGGGTTCCTAAGGCGGATCAGGTTAACAGCATTGCTCTTTCCACAGCTCTTTTTAAGGCTAAGAGGCAGTCGTCTGATAAGTACGAATATCAGCTTATAAACAGATACTCTGATTCCAGAATCCATATAGATGTGGAAAACGCAGATTATAAGGACAACGGAAGAGTCAAGAGCAATGACGGCACACCCAACGCCAGAAGAGTCATGATGCCCAGATATTATAGGCTGATGATGGGCTATCTTGAAAAGCCCCTGAAGACCTTAAGGGCAGAGGAATACAGAAATATTCTTTCGAAACTGGCGGAAATACCCAAGAAGGAAGACGGCTCAGGTGATCTGGAGCCTGATATCACGAAAGAAGATTTTGACAGATGCTACAGTAAGATCCCGGGACAGGCCTATTATCAGCTGATTTATCCGGGAGAGTCCGCGTCCCCTGAGGAAAAGGCTCTTTATGAGGAATCCTGTGGCAGGGTTATAAAGTATCTTGAAAGTCTTGGGGCCTACAGCATGGTGGACATGATAAGAGTCCCCAAAAAGAAACCGGCCAAAAAGAAGCTAAGGGAAAGGCTTCGCGATTTCAGAAACAGGGTCTGGGTGAAAATCCTCAAGATTACCATCGGAAGAGCTGAATATATCCTTAAGACCAGCTGGGCCGGAGATACCGATGACAAGAACAGTGTTGCAAGACTTAACGGCAACATGATGAGTCTTTTGGGCGTATCTGAGAATGATAAGATCTTAATCCGCTTCGGGGATAACACCATTACTTTGAGAGTTCTTGAAAAGGATGAGCTTTCCGATTATGAGATTGGAATTCCTTCTTCCGGAAGGCGGGCCCTTAAGATGAACAGTATCAACGATATTGTCATCGTACACAGGGATATGGTACACACCTTCAAACGGCACTCCCAGGAGCAGACAATAGCTATCTTAGGTACAGTCCTTGCAGTGGCGCAGGTACTCACGGCCTTTGAGATATTCACAAATTCCGTTGCCGGAATAATCTGCGGCGTTGTGATCTGCATTCTGGCCATCATACTGATCCTGTATCTGGCCCTGAGTGAAGAGAGAGTAAAGGTGAAATAACAATGGGACTTAGCGGATATCTGATAGAAAAATACAATAATATGACCGGGGCGTACACCTGCAACAGACTGGTGGAGGAAGCGGGAAAGCTTGGGATCGATCTTAAAATCATCGGAGTCCATGATACAACGGTGACTCCTGATGGAATATTTAACCATGGGCAGCTCCTGGAAAAAAGAGATTTCGTAATTAACCGATACAAGTGGGGAAAGCTCAAGGACAGGATCAACGAGCTTGGAGAACGAAGCTATAATAATATTCACTCCTTTAACAGGTATATCAACAAGTATCAACAGCTAAGAGATATCAAATCCCTTGATTTCCTTGTTCCGAAGTATGTTCTTGGGACAGCTCTTTTGCCCTATGAGGAAGTGATTAAGGCAGTGGGAACGCCCTTTGTGGCTAAGGGGCTTGAGAGCTCCATGGGAGAGCAGATTTCCCTGGTGGAATCTTCAGAGGATTATCGCAGACTCCTTGATACCTATGGCCCGGAAAAAGAGCTTTTGTTTGAAGAATACATTTCCACAAGCTACGGACGTGATATGAGGATATTCAGCCTTCGGGGGAAAGTCATTGCCGGTATGGTAAGAAAGTCACAGGGAGATTTCAGAGCCAATGTGGCCCTTGGGGCATCGGTGGAACCCTTAACGATCACACCTGCCATAGAAATGATCGCGTACGCTATATATATATACAGCTGTGTTGATTTTGTTGGGATAGATCTTTTATTCGGAGAGGATAAGCCCTATTTTTGCGAGATTAATGTAATGCCGGGACTTGAGGGGATTGAAGCGTCTTCAGGCAAAAACATTGCGGGAATGATAATGGAGACTATCAAAGGGGACTTTGAGAATGAACAGACAGGAAGCTGAGGACTACGTTTACAGCTCATATATGAAGGCTGAAAAACACTGGGACTATAACGCCAAAGACTCAGTCAAAAGAAGACCGGATCTGACTTATGAAATTCTTAGAAATAAGTCAGAGACTCCATCTGTTATGGTGACAGGGAGTAAGGGAAAGGGCTCTGTTGCCAACATGATTTCCTGCCTGCTTCAGGCCCGGTATAAAGTTGGACTTATGACAAGCCCTCATATAACTGATTTTAACGACAGGTTCAGGATTGACGGCCAAAAGATCAGTGATGAGGACTTTGCAAAATATATGACTTTGATAAAGCCTGAAATTGACGAGATAGAAAAGGGCCTTCCGGAAGATGTATGTATAAGTCCCATTGGAATACAGGCGGATCTTTCGCTGACTTATTTTAATGATAAGGGAACGGATTTTAATGTCATTGAATGCGGCAAGGGTGCTGAGTTTGACGATGCCAATAATATAAGACATGAATATGCAGTGATAAACAGTATCTTTTTGGAGCACACAAGAGAACTTGGAGAGACCCTTGAAAAGATAGCGAAGGACAAGTCCCATGTTATTACCGGGGAACAGAAATATGTTTATGTTGCTCCTCAAAAGCCCGAGGCCATGAAGGTGATAAGGGAAAGGGCAGACAGTCTTGGAACAGCGCTTAAGGAATACGGTAAGGATTTTTGGGCAGATAATATCAGCTATTCCCGGGGCGGGATGACATTTGATGTGACTGTGGGAGAGAGGTCTTTTTGCGATATTACAATACCGCTTCTTGGAGAACACCAGGCGAGAAACTGTGCACTGGCCTTGGCAGCTGCGGCAGATATCCTTGGTGACCTTGATGAAGAAACGGCAAGAAGGCAGCTTAAAAAGCTTGATTATCCCGGAAGGATGGAAGTTATATCACGCAACCCCTTTACGATCCTTGATGCCTGTATCAACTCCGCCAGCTGTCAGAATGTAATTGATGTACTTGGAAATTACGGCATAGACAAGGCTACCATGATCATTGGAATTCCCGATGACAAGGACTATGCGGGGGTGGCTAAGATGATGCAGCCGGTGGCAGATACTGTTATTATCACAAAGTCCGGAAATCCTCACTACGTATTCAGTCCCGCCATGCAGTGCGAAGAACTGGGAAACGAGGGGATAAAAGCTGTTCCAACAGAATCTGTTAAAGAAGCCATCGAAAAGGCGAAGGCTATAGGAATGCCCACAGTAATTCTGGGGACAACCTCGGTTGTTTCCGAAGTGACAAAGCTTAAAGCATTTATATGATCACATAATCAATCACATGATCACAGGTATGTAGAAAAAAGAAAGAGCCATGTACCACAGGGAATGATACATGGCTCTTTTATCGTTATTTACCAATATTTACTTTGCATCGAAGTGGGGCTTAACTACCTTGCTGACAACCTTCAGCACTGCATACATGATGAAGCAGTCGATGGGAAGCATCACGGCGTTGGAAATGATCCTTCCGGGAAGGATAGCTGCGATGGCCTGACCATAAAGAAGATTGAGCCAGAGAGTGTTGAGAACAAGGTTACAGATGATCTTCTGAACAACCTGAGAGATGATTACATTCTTAACACTTAAGGGCTTGTTGTAGAGGAAGAATCCAAAGATCACAGCTCCAAGCATGGCGGTGATGGTAAAGCCGGGGAAGTAATTGCCGTCCCCTGAGGCAAACCATTTGATAACATCCATGGCTCCTCCAAAGATAGCGCCGATCCAGGGTCCGAAGAGATAATCAACTATCTGGTTGGGGAGATTTGAAAAGCCGATCCTGATGAACTGACCGATCTTAATGGTGGCAACATAGCCCAAGATGACAGCCAGAGCGCCCATCATTCCGCAGAAGGTCAGAACCTTGGTCTCTTTAAGCCTTGAAAGAGAAGATACGTTGGATTTCTGGTACAAAGAATTGTTATTAGACATAAAAACACCTCCTTTGCAGTTCCTTTAACCACATCGGAGGACACACTCACAGTCGATGCAGCAGCGGGATGCGACACTAAAACCGCGGGAAAAGACCCTTCGTCCCAGTGACAACTCCCTGTTCACCGGGCACTTAACGCTTTAACGTCTACTCTGCGTTTGTTATTTTTTACGAACCCATAATACTTCATTTGTCCTTGTAATACAAGATATGTTTTTGTAAAATTGTGTAACAGGCTCTTTTGCGTATAAAAGCGAGTGTCTGTAAAGAGGAGTGGATATGAAAAGAAAATGTATGTTGTATTCTAAGAAGGCGCTTACAATGGCGCTTGTTTCTGCGCTTTGCGCTTCTGCAATTTCAGGATGCAGTTTCAAAAAGGAAGACAGTGAAGAAAACGCTGCTTCTTCAGTAGGGTCTACGCTTGCGGAGGCTCTTTTCCCTGAGACAAATGAGGAAAGTACCGAAAAAAGTGAAGAGAATTCAGAGGGACAGATCACTATTATAAATCACAATATTCATTGCGTAAGCGATGGAGATGTGATCTGCACCGGCAAATATCCCGAGTTTTATTTCACGGATGAATTTTCTGCAAAATTCCCCAAGCTTCGTGATACTTTAGAGAGATATAACGCCAGCTGGAAAGAGGAAACTGAAGGAACGGTAAAAGCCTACGGGCACTTTAAGCTTATTGATAATTATGCTACCGACGGGGCTTATACTGTTGAGAAAACCGTAAACATTGTAAGAGTGGATGACAGGCTCTTTACCTTTTCGGTGTCTTATTATGATTATTCCGGCGGCGCTCATCCCTTTCACAGTACAGAATATTATAACTTTGATCCTGTAACTGGAAACACTGTGCCTTTGACGGATGTGATAACCGCTAAACCCGGAGCTGAGACTTCACAGATGTTCTGGCAAAGACTATACGATACATACCCCGAGTGCGAGGAGGAATTTAAGTCCTACGACATCGGATTTGACTATGAGACCAACGAAGAAATCGATACCTTTGAACAGAAACTTATTGAGGACAGGTTCAACTGGGCTGTTCTTCCGGACGGGCTTTGGATTTACTTTTCGCCCTACGATGTTGCTTCCTATGCAACAGGGTACCTTGAGATGAATTTCCCTGATTCCGAGTATCCTGGGCTGGTACTTGATGCATTTAAGATTGCGGAGAAATTTGATGCAGATAGGTATGTAAAATATGAGGAAGATCCCGAGATTACTGAGGTAGGGCCCGAGGAACCCGTATATGAAGGCTCTACAACCATAGCAAATCCCTTCTGGGAAGGCTTTACCAACTATAGCTACAGTAAAGAGAACCCTCAGTATGTTACCCTGGAAAAGACCAAGGAAGATAAGACAGACTGGATCGACATCTCTGTATGGTGTGATGATAATAACATCCCCAGAAAAGAATTCCCCTATGAGGATGGAACTTACAGGTATGTTCCCGACGCACCTGTGGAATATGATTATATGTATACAGGATTGGAAATCTATGACGCAGCAAGTTCCGAAAAACTCTATGATTTTGATCTCTATACTCTGGCAAACGGACCTGATGAGGAATCTGATAAGTACTCTGCAGAAACTCAGTATATCAGATGGGCAAGGCTTGTTGATGACATGCTGTACGTTGAGCTGAGCATGAACGGATATGCGTCGGAAGAGCCGGACTCAAGTTATATCGTAGGAATAAATGCTGAATCCGGACAGCTTGCCTTCAGATCGGAGCCTCAGACTGCAAACGCTGAGAACTTTGAGGTCATAGATGACTGTATTATCTGCGGCTACGGATTTACTGCGGAGCCTGATTATCTTTATATACTTGACAGGTACACAGGAGAGAGAATTGAAACAATTCCCGTAAACTCTGCGCCTGAATTCATCAAGGCAGTGGATGATACCCTCTATGTTGCATGCTACAATACAAGCTATGAATTTAAGATAAAGGAAAAATAATGGGAAGACAGATTCTTATAACTAACGATGACGGCATAGATGCAGACGGAATAAGGCGGCTTGCCTATGCCGCAGGGAAATTCGGTGAGGTCTATGTTGTGGCTCCTCACGATCAGAGAAGCGCCGCATCTCACAGCATTACTTTAAGAACGCCCTTTGAGATCCATCCCTATGATATGGGGATTCCCGGAGTGCACGGCTTTTCCTGTACAGGGACACCTGCTGACTGCATAAGAGTGGGCAAGCTCAATATAATGCCAAATCTTCCCGATGTGGTCCTGACGGGCATCAACTACGGCTACAATGTGGCTGCTGACATTCAGTATTCAGCAACCCTGGGTGCTGCCTTCGAAGCGGAATTCCAGGGGATTCCTGCCATAGCTTTTTCAGAGCACTTCGGAGACGAACATGAAGTAACGGACAGATATCTTGTTGAAATTCTGGGAGAACTTATTGATAAGGAGTATGTTCCGGGGCAGGTGTGGAATGTGAATTTTCCGGGCTGCAGTCTTGCTGAGTGCAAGGGAATCCTGTGGGACAGGAAGGTTTCGAGGCTCTCCTTCTTTGATGACAGATATAAGGTTGAAGAAAAGCTTCCCAACGGAGGCATGCTGGTCAGCGTCGACGGAGTGTACAATCCCAAGAAGGAAGATGGAACAGACTACGGTGCCATACTTTCAAATTACGTATCTGTGGGCATTGTCAGGAATATCAGCTGACCAAGATCAGATAATTATAAGACGGTCAAAAATCTATAAAAAGTGGCTCAAATATTATAAATACAGTCGGAAACACCGATGATAGAATATCAATCGTGGGGGCTTTCCGGCTTATTTTTATGGGGATTTAAAGCCGTAAAAAGAGCTTCCTTACAAACAAAAAACTATTGAAAAAGTAAAGTAAAGGGGGAAGGAAATTTGAGAAAGAACAGTAGGTTCTATGCACTGGCATTGGCTGCAGCACTGGGATTGCAGACAATCGGTTCCCAGGTTGCCTATGCGGCTGAAAATCCGCCACTGGATGATGCTGCAAATGAGCAGGACGAAAAAGAGATCGAAGAGCCAAAGACAGACCTTGCCGGCAGCGGCGCTGCAGAAGCTGATGAAGCTGAAGATGATGATATTTCTAAAAGCGGCGGCGTAAAGACTGACGGATCGGAGTCTGAGACCGGTGATACTAAAGACGCGAAAGAAGCTCAGTCAGATGCCGGGGAAGAAGCCGGGGAGGAATCCGAAGAAGCAGAGGATGAAACAGAGGATGAATCCGGGGACGATGAGGAAGAACTTTCGGATGATTCTGAGGAGGAAATATTTGTAACTGCAAAGAGCGCACCTGCGACAGATCCAAGACAGACGGCTGTTCCCGGAAGAGGAGATCTTCTCTGGGCTGTAGACATGAATGATCTGTCACAGTTTGATCTATACACAGGCCCTGCACAGGGAACCTGGTCTGCGTCGGATGATGTGGTAAGAATAGACGGAGGACACGGCAACAAGGCTATTTCCAAGAGACAGGACTTTGATGACTTTGTGCTGGAAGCAGATGTAACAGTTGAAAGACAGGCTGATCTTCCGGATAAATCCAGCGCTCAGGGAGGAATTCTTTTCCGCGCTTCAAGAGGCGCTGATCGTCAGAACGACGGTTATTTTGGGTACTACCTTGGAATCAATGCCAAGGGCCAGGAGATGATCCTGGGACGCTGCTCCGGAAACAACTGGTATGAGATAGCAACAAAGAAGATGAAGGTTGAGTATGGCAAAAGCTATCATCTTACTGTAGTTGCCAGCGGTTCCCATATTACCTGTTATGCTGATTATAACGGCGAGAACTACGCCAAGCTTTATATCAATGATACAACCCATGCAAGCGGCGGAATCGGAATGAGGAACTGGCTTTCCCATTCAAGCTTTAAAAATCTTGCGGTAAGTGAGTATGACGAGGAAGCTTTATATGACAGCTATACAAATCCTCTTCTGAATCACTGCGCAGATCCCGATGTTCTGTATCACAACGGAACCTATTTCCTTTATCCCACCAATGCCGGAGACGACACCCGCGGAATAAAGGTTTACACATCTACAGATCTTGTTCACTGGACAGATCAGGGCTATGCACTGAGCAAAGAAGACTGCTGGGGAACAACCGGATTCTGGGCTCCCGACCTTATCGAAAAAGACGGAACCTTCTACATGTACTATGTGGCAAACGAGCAGATCTGTGTAGCAAAAAGCGATTCTCCTCTGGGACCTTTCACTCAGGAAGTTAAAGAGCCCATGGACCAAACAGAGAAGAATATAGATGCACATATTTTCTACGATGAAGCTTCAGGGAAATATTACATCTATTATGTCCGCTTTACAGGCGGAAATGTTATCTGGGGAGCAGAGCTCTCAGATGACATGAAGACCATCAAAAAAGATACCTTAAAGCAGATCGTTGCAGCTAACCAGGGCTGGGATCAGGATATGGGCAATATAAATGAAGGACCCTTCATGCTGACTTATGAGGGCAAGTATTACCTCACCTACTCAGGTGCTCATTTCCAGAGTATCCACTACGGTTCAGCCTTTGCTGTGTCGGATTCACCTCTGGGTGACTTTAAGAAATACGATTATAACCCCATAATGAAATCCAATTCCACGGTTCACGGTACGGGACATCACGGCATCACTGTATCTCCCGACGGAACTGAGATGTTCATTGTTTATCACAGCCACCATGATCTTAACAGCACTGAGCCAAGGCAGCTGTGCATAGACAGGATACACTTCACCAAGGATGCCAACGGCGAGACTGTTCTTGAGGTAATGGGACCCACCATTACACCCCAGAGACTCCCTTCAGGAGCAGTGGATGTTGCAAACTTCATTGAAGCAGTAAATCCCGATGATATAAAGGTTTCGGACGATGCGGACGCTGAAGATGTAAATGCGGCACTTCCCGCAGAAGTAACAGTAGCAACAAGCAAAGGCGACTATACTGCATCTGTAACCTGGAATAACGTAAAAGACACTGATCTTAAGGGTAAATCCATTGAGGTAGAGGGAACAGTAACTATTCCCGAAGAAGTGGAGAACCTTGGAAATGCAGACCTCTCAGTTACCTGCACTGTAATCCTGGGAGATGCCAAGATCAAGGAAGACCTAAAAAAGATACTGGATGAGCTTGTAATCCCCGGAGCTGATGCCATTAGAGGAAACATCACACTTCCTTCAGTTTCCGGCGATGCGCTTCTTACCTGGGAGTCTGACAACGAAGAGGTGATCACCTCCAAAGACAAAGCACAGGATGGATACTATGACATCCCTGCAGGTGTTGTTACAAGAGGAAGCAAGAATGAGAAGGTAACTCTTACCGTTACAGGAACCATCGACGGTGTATCTCTTTCAAGAGAATTCGAAGTTACTGTTCTTGCAAAAGAGAATGTGGATGAGACCTACGTTGGATATCTCTATGCACACTTTAAGGAAATCCCCGGAGAAAAGGGTGAGCAGGATATCTTTTACGGAATAAGCGATGACGGTCTTAACTGGACAGCTCTTAACGGAAATGAAGCAGTCCTTAAGTCTGATGTCAGTGACAAGGCAACAAGAGATCCTTATATCATAAGAAGTGCAGAAGGAGACAGATTCTTCCTTCTTGCAACTGACCAGGATATCTATAAATACGGCAATAACATTCCCTGGGACAGACTTTCAACTCAGGGCAGCACAGCTCTTACAATCTGGGAGTCCACAGACCTTGTGAACTGGACCAACGAAAGAAATGTGGATGTAGCCGGATCCATCGGCGGCGGATGTGCATGGGCTCCTGAAGCAATCTATGATGAGGCAACAGGAGAGTACCTTGTATTCTGGGCCAGCAAGATCGCTGCAGACAACTATGCAAGACAGTATACCTTTGTTTCAAGAACAAGAGACTTCTATAACTTTACAGAGCCTGAGCTCTTCAACAACTTCGGAAGCAACATTGATACTTCCATGCTTAAGGTTGGAGACGATTACTTCAGACTTACCAAGATAGAAGACGGAATGTATGTAAGACTTGATAAGGCAAGCGGAAAGCTTCGCTCCTACGGCGATGAGGTGACCACTAAGACAGTAGGTAACCTGACATTCAACGTGGTAGGTAATAACTACAGCTACATTGCCAATACAGCTGATGGCTGCCTTGAGTCCTTCAGAGGAAACTATGAAGGCGGCACCATGTTCAAGTTCAATGACAGGGATGAATGGTGCGTAATGCTTGATGAGTACGGCGGAGCAACAAGAGGATATATTCCTTTCACAACAACGGATCTTAGTACTCCCAACAGCATCCACGTTCTTAATGAGGATGAATACACAGCCCAGGAAGGCTGCAAGCACGGCGTTATCCTTCCTGTTACCGCAGCTGAGTATGAAAGGCTTATTGAAGCTTACGGCGTAGCAGAAGGCTCTTTTGCCGGTATGGATAAGGCAGAAGGCCCTGTAGCTGAGTACGACTTCGAGAATGCTGATGGCACAAAGGTTATCGCAAAGGGCACAGACCTTGGACTTACACTTAAAGGCAGCGCCTGCCTTAAGGACGATGAGAATGGCAAGGTTCTTTTCCTTGACGGATCCGATGAGGCTTATGCTGAATTTACAAAGGGCATTTTTGACGGAACTAAAGAGATGACCCTCAGCCTTGATGTTAAGGCACTTTCCGCGGATGCAGGAAGCATGGTCATGGGACTTGGCTCTGATGCAGAAAGGTATCTCTTTGCGAGAGTAACTGACGATGAGGTGGGCGCAGGAAATACCGCAAGAGGTACAAAGGGCGTTAAGAGCGCAGGCACTGCAAGCTACGGCAATTACGGAAGATGGGTGCACCTTGACGTTGCCATTTCAGATCATATACTTACTTTCTATGCTGACGGGCTTTTCCTTGGAAGCATCAAGAACAGAAATATCTCTGAGCTGGGAAGAAATCTTGATATGTTCCTTGGCAGATCGTTTACAGGAGGAAGGAATTTTAAGGGCTATATCGACAACCTTAAGATTTACAACAGAGCACTTACCATGGATGAGATCGGAGCAAAAGAGATTACGGCTATCACCGTTAAGATTGAGGCGGAGAGCGGAGTTATAACAGGAAAGGCAAGAGCCGTGCAAAGAGGCGATGCTTCAGGCGGCTACAAGGTTGGCTATATCGATGATACAGCTTCTGTTGTGACCATGAAGATAAATGCTCCTGCTGACGGAACCTACAGAGTAGATATTGCGGCTGACGGAGACAAGGGAGCCTTCCCCAACACTTCGCACAGATACTGGGTGAACGGCGACGAAGCATCAGCAAAGGTTGTTGAATACACCAATGCCACAAACTGGGATATCTGGTCACTTTACAGCGTATATGTTGACCTTAAGGAAGGTGAGAATACCTTCAGCGTATCTCACTCAGGCTGTGACAACAGCTTTGCGGAGCTGGATTACATTCTTTTCCATGCTATGGAAGAACCTGAGTATGAGATCATGATCGGAGATACAGCTCTTGAGGGATTTAGCAGAGACAAGAAGGTATATACCGTTGAAGGTGACCTGGAGAATCTCCCTGCTGTATCCGTTAAGTTTGAAGATGGCGCAAACGAAAGCTTCAAGGCACAGGTTACTCAGGCAACCACAGAAAGGCCTGAGAGCTACGTGACTGTTTATAACACTGACGATCCTTCCTATGTCCAGAAGTATACGGTCAGATTTAATTCAACCGACACCTTTGAGAGCATGATCGTGAACTACGGAGCAGATCCTTTCGTTACATATCATGACGGATATTATTACTATGTGCGCATGGGACGAAATGACACAGGAATCTGGGTTACAAAGTCCGCTGAGCTTTCAAGGATCGGCAAGGTAGAACCTGTATGTGTATACATGCCTTCAGGTGATGAGCCTACAAGAGAGCTTTGGGCTCCTGAGCTTCACTTTATTGACGGCAAGTGGTACATCTACTATACAGCAGGCGCAGGTGCAGACCATCGCATGATGGTTCTTGAGAGTGTATCTGACGATGCACAGGGTCAGTATGTATTTAAGGGTAAGATGAGTCCCGAAACCGACAGATGGGCTATCGACCAGACAGTTCTCGAACTTGACGGACAGCTCTATGCCATCTGGTCAGGCTGGGATGGATTTGTTGACGGAGAGCAGAGACTCTACATCGCAAAGATGGATTCTCCCACAAGCATAACCGGAGACAGAGTTGAGCTTTCAAGACCTGAATTTGCCTGGGAAGTTAATGAGCATCCCACCATCAACGAGGGACCTGAGATTGCTGTCTCTCCCGATGGAACAGTAAATATCGTATATTCAGCCAGCGGTTCCTGGTCAGATACCTACTGCCTTGGATGTCTGACCCTCAAGAAGGGCGCAGATCCCATGGAGAAGTCTTCCTGGATCAAGGCTACAAAGCCAATTTTTGAGAAGAATGACAGCACAACCTTCTCAACAGGTCATGCATGCTTTGTAAAGAGCCCTGACATGAAAGAGGATTACCTTGTTTACCACGCAACTGTTTATGCTGGCGGCGGCTGGAACGGAAGAGGTGTAAGAACCCAGAGAGTTTACTGGAATGAGGATGGTACACCTTTCCTTGGAACAGCAGCGGAATACACAGACAGGATCAAGACTCCTTCAGGAACAAAGAAGGCTTCCTATGTACGACTTGAGGCAGAGGATGCAGTGCTTTCAGGACTTGGTGCGACTCAGACTTATAATTCATCAGCTGATGCATGTGTATATGGATTTGATGACGAGTCAAAGACCGCCGAGTTTACCTTCGATGCAGCACAGGATGGAGAGTACATGCTGTATCTTGGCGCATCAGCAAATGTTAACGGGGCTGCACTTAAGGCAGTTGTAAACGGACAGGAATATGAGAAGACTGTTTACAACTTCAATGCAAATTCAGGAAACAGACTTTGCGTAGACAACTGGTTTGGATACGGAATCAAGGTGACATTGAATGAAGGCAGCAATACCGTTATGGTTACAGGAGTAAGCGGAAAAGAGACAGCTGCACTGGATTACATTGAGTACTGCGATTATGAGAGTGCGATTGCTCCAAATCCCGAGCCTCCGGTAATCGAGGAGCCTGAAGATCCTGAGAATCCTGAGGATCCCGAAGAACCCGATACTCCTGATGGACCGGATACACCGGATCATCCTGATCACCCCGAGCCTCCTGTAAATCCTGTTGTTCAGGTGATAGTAAAGGTTGTTACAAAAGTAGTTAAAGTAATTTCCAGAATCATAAAATCAATATTTAAATGGTTTTAATCGGTTGCCCCAGTAGAGATTACAAGTTATTATAGATGGGCAAGTCTATTTTTTGGGGGGTATTTATGAAGTACAGAACACTGGTAGCAGATGATGAACCCATGATCAGAAGAGGTATCATCAGTTTCCTTAAGGCATACGATGACTTTGAAGTTGTAGCCGAAGCGGAAGACGGGGAGGTGGCGCTGGAGAAGGCCAAATCTACGGTTATAGATGTCTTTTTTGTGGACATCAATATGCCTTTTCTTAACGGTCTGGATTTCATAAAAGAGCTGAAAAAGCTCTACCCTCAGGCACTTGTTGTAATCGTTACGGGATACGATCTCTTTGAATATGCAAGAAAGGCTGTTGGCCTTGGTGTATTTGACTATGTATTAAAGCCTCTTATGGAGGATCCTTTCGATGAGCTTATCGGAAGGATCCGGGAGGCTCTAAGCAAGCGCAGCGGCGAAGAGATGGAAAAGAAGTACCTGGAGTGGGCCAGGGACAAGATGAACGAGAGCAGGGAGCTGCTTATCGCCGAGCTTTCCAAGAAGATAATTGACGGAAGATTATCGGAGGATGAGATCACCCAGGAATGCAGATACCTGAATCTTAAGCTTCCGGAGAAATATTCCCTAATCCTTGTCCGCATAGATACTAAGCCCACAGAGGATATTGACAGCAACTGGAACGAGGACCTTCTGTACTTTGTTTCCGAGAACATAGCTCTTGAGATGTTTGCTTCACTGGCCCTTGAGAGCAGATGCAGGGACGAATCAGGTAATCTGGTTCTTGTGACGGAGCAGATCCCTTCAGAGGAACTGGAAGAGAAATGCAATGAGTATATAAATTACATTTCAGGAATCCTCCCTGTTAAGTGCGTAATAGAAACTTCCGCAGGAAACGGAGCCGGCTCAATTGCGGCCGCTTATCAGGAAGCACTTTCCAAGGCTTCTGAGAATACCGGATATTCCTCAATTCTTGAAGCTGTAATGCAGCTGATACAGGAGAACTATTCCAGAGAGGAATTCTCTCTTCAGGAGGCCGCTGACAATGTAGGACTTTCGGTGGCATACTTAAGCCGCATCTTCCGTAAGGAGGCCGGATGTACCTTTGTTGATTATCTCACCAATCTTCGAATGAGGAAGGCGAGTATCCTTCTTCACGATGAGGAGATGAAGATCTACGAGGTGGCAGAGAAGGTGGGGTACACCTCCCAGCAGTATTTCAGCCTTGTATTCAAGAAGAAACTTGGGATCAGCCCTGCCGAGTACAGGCAATCAATTAAAGATAATAAATAAAAGCTTATAAAGGATTTCATACCGGCCGGACCTGTGTTTGATGGGTCCGGCCGTTTTATCTTAAGTGAATCTTTCTGATTTTCTTTTTGACTAAGATACTTATGATTCTGTTAACCACTGTTAACCACCACCAGAACAAAAAAGTATAAAATCCGGACAAATCAGTCTAAATACATTTATATCCTCCTTAGCTAGAATCATTATTGTAAACAAAAGTAAGGCCTGGGGGACAGGCCACCAAGGAGGATAATATGAAGAAAAGATTTGTAAGCTCAATTCTGTGTGCAGCTATGGTTGCTGCATCAATCGCCGGCTGCGGAAGCGCTGCTCCTGCACCTGCAGCATCACAGGCACCTGCAACAACAGTTGAAGATGCTGAAACTCCCAAGGCTGATGCACCTGCTACTGAGGATGCAGGAAGCGAGAAGCTTGTTGTTGGTTTCGCTCAGATCGGACAGGAGTCAGGCTGGAGAGATGCCGAGACAATGTCAATCCAGACTTACGCTGCAGAGCATGCTGATACTGTAGAGCTTAAGTTCGCTGACGCTCAGCAGAAGCAGGAGAATCAGATTAAGGCTATCAAGAGCTTCATCGAGCAGGACGTTGATGTAATCGGACTTGCACCTGTAGTTGAGACCGGTTGGGATCAGGTTTTTGCTGAGGCACAGGATGCAGGAATCCCTATCATTCTTCTTGACAGAACAGCTGATGTTGATGAGAGCCTCTATGCTACATTCATCGGTTCAGACTTCATCGAAGAGGGAAAAGAAGCTGCTAAGCAGATGGCTGAGCTCATCGGTGGAAAGGGCAAGATTGTAGAGCTTGAGGGAACAGTTGGTGCTTCTGCCGCAACAGACAGAAAGACAGGTTTTGATGAGGAGATCGCTGCAAACTATCCCGACATCGAGATCGTAGCATCTCAGACCGGTGACTTCACAAGAGCACAGGGTAAGGAAGTTATGGAGTCATTCCTTAAGTCCAACCCCGACATCGTTGGTGTATATGCTCACAACGACGACATGGCTCTTGGCGCAATCGAAGCTATCAAGGAAGCAGGCCTTAAGCCCGGCGAAGACATCGTTACAGTTTCTGTAGACGGCGTTAAGGGTATCTTCGAGGCTATGGTAGCCGGTGAGGCTAACTGCACAGTTGAGTGTAACCCTCTTCTTGGACCGCTTTTCTTCGAGACAGCTGCAAAGCTTAAGAACGGCGAGTCAGTTGAAAAGTGGGTTAAGTCAATCGATGGTGTATTCACATCAGACATCGCTGCTGATGTAATCGATTCCCGCGCATATTGATCAGTCAATAGTCTATAAAAAAATAATCCGCTCCGTTTACACTTCGGAGCGGATTTTCTAAAGGAGGAGAAGGGTGAGCAGCAATACCAAACTCTTAAAAATGGAGGGGATTTCCAAGACCTTCGGAAAAGCAGTCATAGCGCTGCACGATGTACACTTTGAGCTTGAAGCAGGTGAAATTCATGCACTTCTTGGGGAAAACGGCGCCGGAAAATCAACACTTATCAAGGTGCTTACAGGCGTAGAAGAAAGAGATGAGGGTGAGATCGAACTTGAGGGAAAAAAGATACATCCAAGATCCACCAATGAAGCACAGCAGCTGGGCATTTCCACTGTTTATCAGGAAGTAAATCTTTGCCCGAACCTGTCTGTTGCTGAAAACATATATATCGGCAGAGCTCCCAGAACAAAAATGGGGTCCATCGACTGGGCGACCATGAGCAAAGAAGCCACAAAGCTTCTGGAAAAATTTGATCTTAAACTTGATGTTAATAAGAGACTGGATAACTACTCGGTAGCTGTTCAGCAGATGGTGGCAATAGCCAGAGCCAGTGACATACAGGCAAAAGTCCTGATCCTGGATGAGCCCACAAGCTCTTTATCCAAGGTCGAAGTAGATAAGTTATTTGCAATAATGAAAAGGCTCCGCTCAGAGGGAATGGGTATCATCTTTGTAACCCACTTCCTGGATCAGGTTTATGAAGTAACTGACAGGATAACGGTTCTAAGAAACGGTGGTTATGTAGGCACCTATAATACCTGCGATCTGCCGAGAATGGAACTTGTATCAAAGATGATAGGCAAGGATTATCAGGCACTTAACGAATCTTTGAAGGAAGGTCAGGCTGAAAAAGAAGGAACAAAAACAGGAGATGAGTTTATTTCCATGAAGAATGTTTCCCATCAGGGAAGCATTTCGGGAATGGATCTTTCAATATCAAGAGGAGAAGTTCTGGGACTTTCAGGACTCCTTGGATCCGGAAGATCTGAAACAGCAAGAGTCCTGTTTGGAATAGATCAGGTAAGTGAAGGCGAGCTTAGTATAAACGGAGAGAAAGTTAATCTGAAGCATCCTCTGGATGCCATAAGAAAAGACCTTGCTTTTTGCCCGGAGAACAGAAAGACCGAGGGCATCATAGGAGACCTCTCCATCAGAGACAACATGGCTTTGGCACTACAGGCCAAGAAGGGATTGTTTAAGAAAATCTCGAAAAAAGAGGCACAGAAGATTGCCGACAAATACATAAAGAAGCTGGAGATCAAAACACCGAATGCAGATCAGCTGATAAAGAACCTTTCCGGAGGAAATCAGCAGAAGGTGATCCTGGCAAGATGGCTTGCAACGAATCCGCAGCTTCTTATGCTGGATGAACCCACAAGGGGAATTGATATCGGTACAAAAGCCGAGATCCAGAAGATAGTCATTGATCTGGCAGCTCAGGGAATGGCCGTTCTCTTTATATCATCCGAGCTTGACGAGGAGCTTAGATGCTGTCGAAGGATTGTAGTCCTTAAAGACATGGAGAAGGCAGGTGAAGTTGTTGGGGACAACATCACTGAAGGAGCAGTAATGCAGATCATGGCAGGAGGAGAAGGTAAATGAAAAATAAGATAAATAAACTGTCACAGAACCAGGCATTCTGGCCGGTGATTATTTTCCTGACCATCATATTGTTCAACACCATAATGACAAAGGGAGAGTTTCTCTCAATATCAATAGTGGACGGACATTTCTACGGAAGGATCATTGATATTTTCAGAAACGGCGGAAAACTCATGATCCTGGCTGCAGGTATGACAATGGTTCTTGCCACAGGCGGAACCGATATCTCGGTAGGTTCGGTAATGGCCATAAGCGGAGCTATAGCCTGCAGTATCATTAACGGAAACCTCCTTCCGGGACTTAACGGCAATGTTGCCATGGCTATTATACTGGCAATTTGTGCCGGAATTATCTGCGGTCTGTGGAACGGATTCCTTGTAGCTCAGATCAAGATTCAGCCTATCGTAGCAACAATGATACTTCTGGTTGCGGGACGAGGCATTGCACAGCTGATCACCAGCGGCAAGATCATCACGATCAATTCCGATGCATATTACTTCATAAACGGAGGATATATTTTCGGACTCCCATTCCCATTGTACATAGTTCTTTTCCTGGTTGGGATCTTGCTGCTGTTTGTTCATAAGTCGGCTTTCGGACTGTTCCTTGAGTCTATCGGCTGCAATTCTCTGGCATCAAAATTTGCGGGAATCAAGGTAAACAGATTCCTTCTTGCAATCTACACTATTTCAGGAGCCTTCGCATCAGTTGCGGGACTTATTGAGAGTGCAGGAATCAAAGGCGCGGACTGTAACAATGCAGGACTTAATATTGAGCTTGATGCCATTCTTGCTGTAGCCATCGGCGGAACCAACCTCATGGGCGGAAGATTTTCAATCTTCTCAAGTGTAATAGGAGCTCTTATCGTTCAGAGTATCACAACAACAGTTCTTGCCCTGGGCGTACCCGCAGCTTATATCAGAGTGCTTAAAGCGCTTCTTATCATTGTGATCTGCCTTTCACAGTCCAGCAAATTCAAGCTGCATATCAGCAAGATTGCAGTAAGCAAGAAGAAAGAGGAGGCAGTTGCATTATGAGAGAGAAACTGCGTATAAAGAATATTTCCCTGACAATGACAATTGTGCTGTTCCTGATAATGTTCATCTTCGGATCTGTACGATATGACCACTTTTTTTCATTGTCAACATTCTTAAATCTTTTCAATGATAACGCCTATCTGATGATAGCCGGAATCGGAATAACCTTTGTGCTTATCACAGGAGGAATTGATATTTCGATTTCTTCAACCATAGCTTTTACCGGTGTGTTCATGGCCTACAGCCTTCAGAAGGGAATTCCCTCCTATATTGTCATTCCCATGGCACTTATCATCGGTATTATTGTAGGTGCGGTTCAGGGCAGCCTTATCCATTATTTTAAGCTGCAGCCCTTTATTGTAACTCTTGCAGGACAGTTCCTTATGAGAGGACTTTGCGTTGTAATAAGTGAGGCATCTATTCCCATTACAGATGAGTTCTTCAAGTTTATGGCTCTTGGAAGGATCCAGATAAAGCTTGGAGATTCCAAGGCTCTTAACGGAAAGATCTATTACTACGTTCTTATATTTGTGGCAGTTCTTGTTGTGGGTCTTTATGTTCTTAAAAAGACTCCCTTCGGAAGAGCCGTATATGCCATCGGCGGAAGCGAACAATCCGCAGAACTTATGGGTCTTAATGTTGCAAGAACCAAGATTGGAGCGTATATTATAAGCAGTTTCTGCGCGGCTCTGGCAGGAGTTGTATTCAGCTTCTACACACTGGCTGGGTACGGACTTCAGAACATGGGAATGGAGCTGGACGCCATTTCCTCAGCGGTTATCGGGGGAACACTTCTTACCGGCGGTGTCGGATCGGTGTTTGGAACTGCTGTGGGAGCAATGATCCAGGGCATCATTCAGACCATTGTTACTTACGAGAATCTGAATACATGGTGGACAAAGGTTACCATAGCGGGACTGCTCTGTTTCTTTATCGTGGTACAGAGGATCATAGCTGTAAGGGCCGAGTCCGCAAAGGGCAAGAGCATGGCAGCTGCTGCCTGACATATTAAATATCAAGCGAATCGGGGATGAGAGTAATGAATGTTAAAAGGATAGGATCGGGAATAACCAAGATACGAACCAAACTGATCCTTTCCCAGATATTCATTGCCCTCATTCCTTTTATTTTGGTGGGAATCGTAGGAATTACCTTTTCTGTAAGAGAAGCCAGGAAGAATGTGGCTCAGAGATCCTCTCAGACAGTTACTCAGGTAAGCCGTACTCTTGATACATACATGGAAGACCTGGATAAGCTTGTCCTTACTCTGGCAGATGAAATCGAAGCGGCTGACCTTGACGGAAGTACTGATACAAAAGCGGCTGAAGTGATACGGACCATGCAGAATGTCATGGGAAGATACGATGAGATTGCCGGAATGCTGTATGCAGAGGACAATGATGACTACATAAGTACAGGTATCACACGCGTATCAAGAGATTCTTTTCAGAAGGAGAGCTGGTATAAGGCAGCACTTCTTGATCCCGACAAAAGCCACATGATCAGTACCGTCACAGGAAGGAATATCGCAACAGATGTGGGATATTCCGTCGATGACGTTTTTTCCATTGTAAAAGCAGTTAAGAACAGGGACACAGACAGGATAGAAGGTGTTCTTCTTGTGGACATCGGCCACAGCATCATCTCTTCCGCCATCAGAGATTCTCAGCTTGGAGGCGAGGGATTTGTTTTTGTGCTGGATGAAGAAGACCATATGGTTTACACACCCATAAACCCCGTGGTCTACAGGATAAACCCCAAATGGCTTGTAAATGAGGACGAGACCATAGCAGTAGACCTTGGAAACAGCAGGTACCTTGTGCGATTTAAAAAGTCTGACATGACCGGCTGGAAAACCGTCAGCGTAACTTCCTACGATGAGCTTATGGGAGATTACAACAGAATGATGGGGATATTTGCCGCAATCCTTGTGGCTACCCTTATTCTTGTGCAATATCTGTCTGTCAGGGTTTCCGACAACATCACAAGACCCATCAAAAAGCTAAGAGATCTTATGCGTAAGACCAGAGAGGGAAATCTCTCATTAAGATTTGAGAGCGATAGCCGTGACGAGATAAATGACCTTGGTAAAAGCTTCAACCATATGATCGACAGGATACAGGAACTCCTGGTAAGAGTAAGGCAGGAGGAAGACCTGAAAAGGAAGGCTGAGCTTAAGATTGTTCAGGAGCAGTTCAAGCCGCATTTTCTTTATAACACTTTGGATACCATTAACTGGATGGCCAGAGAACACGGGGCAAAAGATATAGTGAGTCTGGTGGACGCTCTGACAAACGTGTTCAGGATAAGTCTTTCTCACGGCAAGGACTATATAACCATCAAGGAAGAAATCAACTATATTTCCAGTTACCTTTATGTACAGAAGACAAGATATGAAGACAAGCTTCTTTTCGAGATAGATACAGACGAAGAATGTGAGAAGCATCAGGTTCCAAAGCTTATCCTTCAGCCTCTTGTGGAGAACGCCATCTATCATGGTATTAAGCTTAAAAGAGGTACGGGCCATATTCACATTTCAGTCAAGAGGGCTGATGACATGATCTGCATGTCCGTTGAGGATGACGGAAAAGGAATGGACGAGAATACCCGCGACTCCTTACGAGAACTCCTTAAAACAGGAGAGCATACCCAGGAGATCAAGGCGGAGGATAAGGAGAGTTTCGGTCTTTTCTATGTAAAAGAAAGGCTGCAGCAAAGATACAGGGACAGTTACAAAGTTGAAGTTGAAAGTACCGAGGATATCGGAACAAGGATCTCAATTTTTATCCCATTTTTTGAAGAGGAGAATGTCATAAAGTGACTAAAGTGTTAAAAACAAAATGGCATATTTTATGCGTTCTGGCTGCTGCGCTTTTACTTGCTCTTTCCATGGGGGGATGCCATGTTATCCCCATGAGTGACGGAGGGAACAAAGAGGGAGTGACTTCCATAATCGGCGTTTCCCAGGCCAATATGCGTGAAGAATGGCGCGTTGCCCTTATCAATGAGCTTCGGGAAGAGACTGATAAATACGAAGACATCAGTATTGTGACTACAGATGCCACCGGAAGTGCTTCAAAGCAGATACAGGATATAGATAACCTCATAGGTTTTGGAATCGATCTTCTTATAATATCTCCCTGCGATGAGAAGATAATGGGAGATAAGATAAAAGAAGTCCATGATGCCGGTATCCCGGTCATTGTCATGGACAGGGCTGTAGAAGGCTTTGATTACACGCTTTATATCGGTCCCGACAATGAAGTAATAGGAATGCAGGCAGGTACATATATCGTAGATCTTCTTGGAGAAAAAGGCGGTGATGTGATCGCTCTTGTTGGCAATCCCGCATCGGTTCAGGGTACCGAAAGGCTGTCCGGCTTTAAAGCTGCTCTGGAAGAAGCACAGAACATAAACATTCATGAAGTATATCTTGGAACCGAATCCAAAGATGCAGCCTATGACATGATCCTGGCCGCCAAAAACATGGTAGAGAAAGTCGATGTTATTTTTACCTACAGCGATACTATGGCTCTTGGTGTCTGTGATGCACTAAGATCCATGGGGCTTGACCGGAAGGTCATGACTGTTGACTGCGATGGCTTCAAAGGTGTTGACGAGGGTCTGGATCTGGTATCTCAGGGGCGGCTTAAGGCAACGGTTTCCTGCCCTATAGGAGGCAAGGAGGCCATTGATTACGCTCTTTCAATCCTTAATAATGAGAGCGGTGTGCCCAAGCAGGTCATTCTTCGAAGTAATATTATTGACAGCTCCAATGTTGAAGAAAGTATAAACCGGATCAACGCACAAACCGCTGATGACGGTAAAAAGATCAGGGTTGGTTACTCCCAGGTTGGCCAGGAGAGTAATTGGCGTCTTGCCAACACCAAGTCCATTGAGGAATCTGCAAAAGAGTTTAATATTGACCTCCACATGGAGATAGCCGACCAGTCTCAGGAAAAGCAGTTCGAGGCTATCAGGTCCTTTATTAAAGAAGGAGTCGATGTGATAGTTGTTTCCCCTGTGGTGGAAACAGGTTGGGACGAAGTCCTCAGGGAAGCAAAAGCAGCCGGCATCCCTGTCATAATGTCCGACAGAAATGTAGTGGTTGAGAACAGGGAAGAGAATCTTACCACCACATATCTTGGCGCTGACTTTGTGGAGGAAGGCCGAAGGGCCATGCGATGGATAAGAGACAATGTTGCGGCAGATGGCGGCACCATGAAGATCATGGAGATCATGGGCAATACCGGTGCGTCACCCACAGAGGAGAGAGATCAGGGATTCAGGGAAATACTTTCTGAGAATCCCGGATATGAGATTTCCTATTCCGATTACGGAGATTTCACTTTTGAAGGCGGAAGGAAAGTTGTAAGTGAATATCTTGCACAGCATGAGTGGGACATTGACATTATTTTTTCCCAGAATGACGATATGGCGCTTGGAGCAATCGAAGAGCTGAAGGCACATGGAATAAGGCCTGATGAGGACGTTAAGATCATTTCCGTCGATGCGACAACAGAAGCCTTTGAGGCCATGGTAAGAGGAGAGCTCTCCTGTGCGGTTGAATGTAATCCCATTATCGGGCCGCAGCTTATGAAGGCTGTAAGGGATCTTTGCAGCGGCAAGCAGATGCCCTTCAGGATCATCACCGACGAGAAGGTGTACGATCAGTCTGTAGCGGATGACTATATAAGAAAGAGACTTTACTGAGGGTTGACTTTTTTTAATCAAGAACATAAAATCATTAAGTAATTAAATACCAAAGGCTGTGACCGGAATAAGTAACGGATGCTGACTGACTACAGAGAGTTGCCGGATGGTGAGAGGCGCAAGTTAAGAGTATTTGTGAATACCTCCGTAAGCTGCACGGAAAAACGGGTTTCCCAAGTAAGCCGTGACGAGAACCGAAGCGTCAGTTCGGAAGAGTATAAAGGTAAAAGTTCTTTTACCGGAGTACTTATTGAGGCGCATGGCGTGAGTCATACGTGAATGAAGGTGGTAACACGATTAATTCGTCCTTCGTGATCATTAACTGGTCGCGAAGGATTTTTTATTTCCACAGCCTTCGTGATCACAACACTTAGGAGGTGCATTATGCAGATTTATGAAGAACTTAAGGCAAGAGGCCTAATTGCTCAGGTTACAGACGAAGAGCAGATCAGAGACCTGGTAAATACAGGAAAGGCCACATTCTACATCGGCTTTGACTGTACTGCAGACAGCCTTACTGCAGGACACTTTATGGCCCTTACTCTTATGAAGAGACTTCAGGAGGCAGGCAACAAGCCCATCGCCCTTATCGGCGGCGGCACAACCATGATCGGCGATCCTTCCGGAAGAACCGACATGAGAAAGATGCTTACTAGAGAAGACATCGACCACAACGCAGAGTGCTTCAAGCACCAGATGGAGAAGTTCATTGACTTTGGCGAAGGCAAGGCCATGATGGTAAACAATGCCGACTGGCTTATGAACCTTAACTACATCGAGCTTCTTCGTGAGGTTGGTGCATGTTTCTCAGTTAATAACATGCTTCGTGCTGAGTGCTACAAGCAGCGTATGGAGAAGGGACTTTCCTTCCTTGAATTCAACTACATGATCATGCAGTCCTA
>JAILFT010000064.1 GCA_024697425.1 Butyrivibrio sp.
TATTGCTGAGGGCATCATCAGGAACGGAAGCTACAGCTTCACAGCAAGTTTTGCAATCAACAAGCTTCAGGGCAGAACAGCGCAGTTCACACTTAATGTCATGAACTACGCAAGAGCAACAGGCAGCGTCGGCGGCAGCATCGATCTGGCAAACCGCACAGGCAGCTACGCAAAGGTTACTCCCAATGTATATAACCTTGAGGGAACTGTTACCGGAATGTATTTCAAGGGTGCAGAGAATCTCTTTGATGTACAGTGGGATTCAGCTAAGGGACGCGCAAATGTTTATGCAAAAGAAGATGCTTCTTACCGCGCAAACAGGTATTACAAGGTTACACCGGTATACACTGTTGCTACAGCAAAGGGTGAGTTTGAAATAACATCAAGCCCCGTAAACATCTACGTAAAGCAGAGCAGACTCACATTGTCGAGAGTTCCTGTTATTGAGGTAAAACTGTCAGACCTTGAGCAGAGCGGAATGGCTACAGTAAGCGCAACAGCTCCTAAGAATGCAGCAATTGCATCTATGCAGCAGCTTACCGAGACAAATAAGTTCAATGTAAGCTTCGACGAGATGAGCGGAAACCTCTACGTTGATATAGCAAATGTGAAGGGCCTTAAGGAAGGCAGAACCTATACCGTAAGGATGGGCATCACACCTGAGGGCAACGGAGCAGGCATGAGCCAGCAGACCTTCAACGTAAGAGTAAGAGTAATAAGATAACATTCCAAACCTTTCATAAAACATTTTTGCGGGGAGCCGTCACGAGAGCATTAGCATTCTTGTGGCGGCTCTTTGCGTTAAATGATATAATTACACGGTATGAAAAGATTTGAACTTATAGCCCCCTGCCATTTCGGCTTGGAGGCAGTATTAAAAAAAGAAATAATCGATCTCGGGTACGATATTACTGAAGTGTCAGATGGCCGTGTGACCTTTGCCGGCGATCCTGACGCTGTTTGTCGTGCCAACATCGGCCTTAGAACTGCGGAGAGAGTACTGATAAAGGTGGGAAGCTTCCATGCTGAGTCTTTCGAGGATCTTTTCCAGGGAACCAAAAGCCTTGACTGGGAAGAATACATCCCCCGTAACGGGCGCTTCTGGGTTAAGAAAGCCTCCAGTGTTAAGAGCAAGCTCTTTTCCCCGTCAGATATTCAGTCGATCATGAAGAAGGCCATGGTTGAGAGGATGAAGGAGAGCTACGATATCGACCGCTTCCCGGAGGACGGCGACGACTACCCTGTTCGCGTGTTCCTTCTTAAGGATGAGGTCACAGTGGCCCTTGATACCACGGGAGATTCACTGCACAAGAGAGGTTACAGGAAGCTGGAATCCAAGGCTCCCATTGCCGAGAATCTTGCGGCAGCTCTTATCATGCTCACACCCTGGAGGGCAGACAGAATCCTGGTTGATCCCTTCTGCGGAAGCGGAACTATTCCGATCGAGGCGGCCATGATGGCAGCTCACATTGCCCCCGGCATGAACAGACATTTTACGGCTGAGGCCTGGACACACCTCATTGACCCGCAGAACTGGGAGGATGTCAGGGAAGAGGCCAGAGATGAGATCCTGACCGATGTGGAAGTGGACATCCAGGGGTACGATCTTGACCCGGAGATGGTGGAGATTGCCCGCATCAATGCAAGAAAGGCCGGCGTGGAGCATATGATCCACTTTCAAGCCAGAGATATTGCAGATTTAAGCCACAGGAAGAAGTATGGCTTTATCATAACCAACCCGCCCTACGGTGAGAGGATCGGGGAAAAGAATGAGCTGAATACCCTCTACAAGACCATCGGCGAGAGGTATAAGGCGCTGGATTCCTGGTCAATGTACCTTATCACCGGCTTTGAGCAGGCGGAGAAGTTTATCGGCTGCAAGGCTGACAAGAATCGTAAGATATACAACGGCATGCTGAAGACTTATTTTTACCAGTTTATGGGTCCCAGACCGCCTAAGAGAGATAAACAATCATGACCAACCAAGACATGAAGAAGATGGCTGTAAAAGCCTCTGTTTTTGCGGTGTTGGCCATAGGACTTATGGTGCACCGCTCAGCCACCAAGCACATCATGATCACAGATGCTGCAGGGGCGCACGAGGACAGAGGAAGTGCCGATGACTCATATTCACTGCTGATAGATAAGAATGTTCCTGCGGGCAAAGAGAATACTCTGATAATCCCGCTGTCGAAAAGCGTAAGCTCCGATGATATCGTGCTGGAGGACCGCTACATTGACAATGAGCTCCTTATCTATATCGACAGCCGAGAGGAAGGGTTTTATCTGGATAATCCGGTGCGGACGGATCTTGATATCCTGAAGAAAGCCGTTTGCATCAAGGAAAACGACACCGGTAGCGTGTGCCTGGACTTTACTCTGGACGGGCTCTACGTCAATGAGAGTTCTCTTACGGATGCCAGCACTATAGAGGTGCGCTTTAGCAGGCCCAAGGACAAGTATGATTATATAGCGGTTGTGGATCCTGCCTGCGGAGGAAGCGATACAGGCTATTTTACCGAAGAACTTTCGGAAAAGGATATAAACCTTGATGTGGCTATGGCCCTTCGGGAAGAGACTGCCAGGACGCCGGAATCGGGAATAAGGATTTATTATACAAGGCTCGGGGATATGGATGTTTCCCCGGAGCAGAGACAGAAGCTGATAAGAGACAGCGGCGCAGATCTTTATGTGGAACTTACCTGCAATATGGCTCCGGACAGGACGGATGGAATAACTTCCTACTACAACGACAGATTTTTTATCCGGGGATTCAACAACGCGGATTTTGCCAATCTGGTGGAAAAGAGCTGTCTTTTGGCCTCAGGTGCCGATGCGGGCGGAGTTAAGGCTGCGGACCCGGAGGATGATATGATCATGTCCTGTACTATCCCGGCTGTTCGCCTGGATATGGGGAATCTTCAGGGCTCCGGAGATAAGAGGCGGCTAGCGGAAGACGACTATAAAAAGAAGATGGCTGAGGGCCTTTATCAGGCTCTTTTACAGGCCTTTGAGGAGATGGAATGAGAATAGTATTTGCTACCGGCAATAAGGACAAAATGAGGGAAATACGTGAGATTTTAGGTGGTCTTGATGCGCAGATCCTTTCCATGAAGGAAGCGGGAGTTTTTGAGGACGTGGTGGAAGACGGCAGCTCTTTTGCCGAGAATGCCAGGATCAAGGCTGACGCCATATATGAACTTCTGAAAGAAAAGGACCCGGAGGCAGCAGACCACACAGTGGTTCTGGCGGACGATTCGGGACTTGAGATTGACTATCTGAACGGTGAGCCGGGAATCTACTCTGCAAGGTACCTGGGAAAAGACACACCATATACCGAGAAGAACCGCATAATAATAGAGAGACTTGCAGGTGCCGTGGACGAGGAGCGAAGCGCCAGGTTCGTTTGCGCCATTGCGGCAACACTGCCAGGTGCCAAAAAGATCGATACAATAGGCAGGATGGAAGGCAGGATCGGATACGAGATTGCCGGAGAAAACGGTTTTGGCTATGATCCCATTTTCTTTCTGCCGCAGTACGGCAAGACCAGCGCTGAGCTTTCTCCGGAGGAGAAGAATGCCATAAGCCACAGAGGGAAGGCTTTAAGGGCAATGGCGGAGCTTTTGAAAGAGGAGCTTTCCAAATGATATAATCGGAGGAGTTCCCTGGAGGGAACCGTTCTCCTATGGATTTAATGGTGGTAATTGATGCATAAGTACTTGGTTGTCAGTGATACGCACGGACATGACGACAATTTTTATACAGTTCTGGACCTTGTGGGGCCTCTGGATGGGGTGATCCACTGCGGGGACTTTGAAGGCTCCGAAGGGAGATTTGCCCTGGCAGCAGGTTGTCCCGTATATTTCGTTGCCGGTAACAACGACTTTTTCTCGGATCTTAAGAGAGAGATTGAATTTGAGCTGGATGGCCACAAGGTTATGGTGACTCACGGGCACCACTATATGGTCTCCATGGATCTGGAGAATTTAAGGGCTGAAGCGGCTTATCGCGGCGCTGATATCGCGTTTTTTGGCCATACCCACAAGCCGGTTGCGAAGTGTATTGACGGTATCTGGCTTTTTAATCCCGGAAGTCTTTCCTATCCCAGGCAGGAGGGGCGGCGTCCCAGCTACATGATCCTGGAAATCGGAGACGACGGAAAGATTGGTTATGAATTCAGATATTTGTAAATTTGAGTATTTATAAATGTTGGTATTTATGAAGCTCAAGCTGCGAAAACCCAGCATTGATGCGGCTTGCGGTTGGATATAAATAATTGATAAAATGTGTTGACAAGTACGGCTCCATTATTATATAATACTTTTTGCGTTACGGCTTTGACCGTAGTGTGACTTGCGAAACGGGGTGTGGCTCAGCTTGGCTAGAGCACCTGCTTTGGGAGCAGGGGGTCGCAGGTTCGAATCCTGTCACCCCGACGTTTAATTAAATACATCTGCGGGTGTAGTTCAATGGTAGAACACCAGCCTTCCAAGCTGGACACGTGGGTTCGATTCCCATCACCCGCTCTTTTGAGCAGAGCACTTGCTGAGGTTTTTTCGAAGCTAGTGCGAGCCATGGGTGGACACCTGACGAGGTACTTTCGAGTCTGGTGGAGCATCCCAGAGCAGAGCACTTGCTGAGGTCCTTCCGAAGCTGGTGCGAGCCATGGGGAACATTCCGAGGCATAGCTCAATTAAAATGTGTCCGTAGCTCAGCTGGATAGAGCAACGGCCTTCTAAGCCGTGGGTCGGGGGTTCGAATCCCTTCGGGCACATTCTTTTTTTCAGTTTTTTGTTATGATGGTGGCTATAGCGTAGTTGGTTAACGCGCCAGATTGTGGTTCTGGAGACCGAGGGTTCGAGTCCCTCTAGCCACCCTACCGGCAGAATTGTTGCTGTAACAATGGGCCATCGCCAAGCGGTAAGGCACAGCACTTTGACTGCTGCATACGACGGTTCGAATCCGGCTGGCCCAGTTCGCGGGAGCACTATGAACCGCTCTAATGTATTACACATATGGGATACTAGCTCAGGTGGTAGAGCACTTGACTTTTAATCAAGTTGTCGGGGGTTCGAATCCCCCGTGTCTCATTTTTCCCTATTCATTATGAGTAGGGTTTTTTTATAGGCGGATATGGCGGAATTGGCAGACGCGCTGGATTTAGGTTCCAGTGGGCGACCGTGCAGGTTCAAGTCCTGTTATCCGCACTTTATTGGGGCCTGTCATAGAAGATGACAGGCTCTTTTCATGTGCTAATATAGTAGTAGGAGAAAATCAGGTATAAACATGAATAAACAAAAGGCTACTAAAAAACAGATAAGTATAACCGAGGGCTCCATTTGGAAGAGCATGCTTTCTTACTTCTTTGCGCTTCTTCTGGGAGCTTTTTTCCAGCAGCTCTATAATACCGTGGATGCGGTGATTGTTGGCCGTGCTGTCAGCAGTGATGCTCTCGCGGCGGTTGGCGGGTCTTCAGCTACTGTGGTAAATCTTTTCGTGGGATTTTTCCTGGGGCTGTCATCAGGCGCAACCGTGGTGATCTCTCAGTTCTTTGGCGCAGGCCGCAAAGAAGAGGTTTCCAAGGCAGTGCATACGGCCATTGCTGTGGCTCTTATCGGCGGCGCCATCATCACTGTAATCGGTTTTGGCTCCGCTTCCTGGATCATCAAAGCTATGAAAACACCACCCGAAACTATAGAGGCATCTACGCTTTATCTAAGAATCTTTTTCCTGGGGATGATACCGAACCTTGTCTACAACATGGGTGCAGGCATTTTGAGGGCCATAGGCGACTCCAGAAGGCCGCTGATAGTTCTGATCATCAGCTGCTTTGCGAATATCTTTCTTGATGTTTTTTTCGTTATTGCACTTAGAATGGGCAAAAGAGGAGACGTGGCAGGCGTTACGGGAGTGGCTGTGGCTACAATCCTGTGTCAGCTCCTTAGCGCGGTGATCGTATGCGGCATTCTGATCCGCAGCACGGACTCCTACAGGCTCGATATCAGGAAGATAAGGCTGGACAGAGGAATGCTCTCCAGGATCATCAGCATCGGCCTTCCTGCGGCTTTTCAGTCCACCATGTACACCTTCTCCAACATTCTGATCCAGTCCTCCATAAATGAGTTCGGAAAAGATACAGCGGCTGCCTGGGCAGCTTACGGCAAGATTGATGTGGTTTTCTGGATGACCATGAGCTCCCTTGGAACGTCGGCCATGACTTTCGTAGGGCAGAACTACGGCGCCGGCAAAATGGACAGAGTGCGCAGGTGTGTTCGGGAAGCTTTCGCCATTGCCCTTATCATTACGATACCCATGTCAATCCTGATTGTGCTGGGAAGAAGCCTGCTCCTTGGCATATTCGTCAATGCACAGGCGGTTATCGAGATCGGCGATCAGATGATACGTTTCCTGGCGCCTTTCTATGTGACCTATATCGGAATTGAGATATTCTCAAGCTCCCTTCGTGGAATGGGGGATGCGCTTATCCCCATGATCATCACTCTGAGCGGTGTATGTATCCTTCGTGTGGGCTGGGTGCTGGTGGCTTTCCCCATTGTCCGCACGGTTCAGACTGTGGAGTGGAGCTATCCTATCACATGGATCACGACTTCAGTGCTGTTTTCTATCTATTATCTGTATTACACAAAGAAAAAGAAAATACGATAAATAAGTATATCGGGAAATTTTGAGCCTCCGTGGCCGGATAGAGCCATGGCGGCTCTTTTGCGATATTTCTAAAGAGGGAATTTTTCCAAAAAGGGATGATTTTTGGAAAAAGGCAGCAGAAAAAATCAAATTATTTTCAAAAACAAAAGGTTCACGTGGAGATTTGGGGTGTTTCGGGCTATATTGGAAAAAAACCATGTTAATGGAGGAAATATTTCCAAAATCGCTGAGCACAGCCGCCGGTTCCGCTATCCAAATAAAATCGAATTTTTTTCTCAATCAAAATAGGGCGGCCCTTAGGCCGCCCTATAAGCTTCACTGAATATTCAAATTTCATTCGACCAATCTTTGAATCACCAATCTGCGAAGCGCTGATCTCTAATTCATCAATCTTTGAATCACCAACCAATGAACTTTAGTTTCCTGCCGATACTTCGTCGGTGACTGCATCAATTATTGAATCCACGATCTCACCCGGGGTTGGAACTGCGGGCTGCTCAGGTGCAGGCGCGTTGGGATCGATTCCCGCAGCGGCGGCTGCAGCAGCTGCTGCGGCCTCTAAAGCTCCGCGCTCGCCGTTTATGATGCCCTCAATGCCTTCCTGAGCCATGAACTCGGGAGTGTGGTGACACTGGTTAAGCACCGTTACGGTGTTACCGTTCTCATCCGTGGTAGTGGTATAAGCTGAATTGGTCTGAACATAATTTACAAAGCCTGACTGCAGTGCCGGAGGAACAGGCGGTGTAAGCTCAAATACTCCTGCTGTCTTGAAAGGACAGAACTCTGAAGCGGGAAGTCCATCCATTGCGCACATTGTGCCCTGATAGTGGACATCACAGCTCTCTGTGGGAACCGTTCCTTCCTCGAAATACTCACTGATCAGCGTTCCGTCGCAAAGGCCTGCAATGGGCTGTTTGCCGGATCTTGCACAGACTGTTGCGGAGGTGATACCGCTGGGTACTGTGAAGGAGGAGTAAGGAAGGTCTGCGTGAACCTGTTCCATTACCTTTCTCCACATGGTCTTTGCAAGGTTCTTCTCTGCTGAAACAGTCATCTTGGCGTTGTTGTCGTAGCCTGCCCAGGTGGTTGCTGTGTAGTAGTTGGTGTATCCTGCAAACCAGACGTCGTTGTAATCTGAAGTTGTTCCTGTCTTACCTGCAATGGCTGTGGTTCCGAAGTTTACGGATCCGCCGGTACCGCTGGTTACAACGTCCTGCATTGCGCTGGTGAGAAGGAAAGCAGTGGTCTCTTTGATGATCCTCTTGGAGCTTACCTGTGTGTTGTCCAGTACAATGTTTCCGTCGTGGTCCACAACCTTGGTGTAGAGCTTGGGCTCTGCGTAAACGCCGCCGTTGCCGATTGCCGCATAGGCTGCGTTCAGCTCGATATTCTTAACGCCGTAGGTAAGTCCGCCAAGTGCGGTGGACTGCTGTATGTCTGAGTAAACCTTGCCGTTTATGGTCACATTCTCGGCCAGGGTGGTAAAACCGAAGTTCTTAAGGTAATCAAATCCAAGCTGGGGTGTGATCAGTGTCAGAGCCTCGACTGCGATTACGTTCATGGAGTCTCTGATTGCGGATCTTACGGTGTTAAGTCCGCGGTACTGACTGCCCCACCAGTTTCTTACAAGGGTTCCGTCGTTGTAGGCAAAAGGCGCATCGTTAAACACGGTAGCCAGCGTAAGTCCTGCACTGTCAATGCCGGGAGCATAGGTGGAAAGCACCTTAAAGGTTGATCCGGGCTGACGGTAGGAGTCTGTTGCTCTGTTAAGGGTCCTGCTGGCGGTCTTCTCGCCTCGTCCGCCCACCATGGCAACGATATAACCTGTGCTCTGTTCCTCGACAGTGATGGATACCTGAGGCTGAGGGATAAGGTTGATCTTCTCTGCCAGTACGGAATCGCCGTCCTTCATGACAACCGACTTATATTCCTCGATGCCGGCCTCTGCGGATTCATGGGAATCGTAGAGCATGTTGAAGGAGCTCTTCTGTTCCTTGAAATAAGCCTGGTACATTTCACTGCTGTAGTTGCTTACGTTTCCGTCAGCATCCTGAACAGACAGTTCATAGGTCAAAAGATATTTCGTCCCCTCCGGATAGTTGCTCTCATCCTGGAAAACGGAGTCGCAGATCTTCTGGATCTTGGGGTTCTGAGTGGAGTATATCTTAAGGCCGCCGCTGTAAAGCAGTGTGTAGGCCTGTGTCTCGTTGTAGCCTGCCTCAATAAGGTCATCCAGAACGTCATTGGTAAGGGCATCAACGAAATAGGAGTTGATGGTGGAATCGCCGCCGGATTCCTGGTTTACCGTCTGGATCCTTGAGTAAACATCATCAGCCATGGCTGTATCGTACTGGATCTGATTGATGTACTCGTGCTTGAGCATGTTTCCCAGAACTTTCTTGCGCCTCTCGGCATTGTCATCGGGATGGGAGATGGGATTGAACTTACTGGGGTTCTGAGTGATGGCCGCTATGCATGCGCACTCGGAAAGGTTTAGCTCGCTGACGGACTTATTGAAGTAACGCAGGGATGCCGCCTGAACACCCAGTGTGTTCTGACCAAGGTTGATGGTGTTCATATAATTAAGAAGAATCTCATCCTTGGACATGGTCTTTTCAAGCTGAACAGCCAGGTACTGTTCCTGGATCTTACGCTTTACAGACTCAATAAAGGTCTCGTTGGTCCATCCGGAAAAGACATTGTTCTTAAGAAGCTGCTGTGTAATTGTACTTGCACCCTCGGAGAAATGTCCGGAAGTGACACCGACAAAGCCGGCACGGATGATACCCTGGATATCGATACCGTTGTGCTCATAGAATCGCTCATCCTCGATTGATACAAAGGCGTGAGCCAGATTCTCGGGGATCATATCCATTGTGACCGGGATTCTGTTGGAATCTGTTGATACCAGCTTGGCAATCTGATTGCCGTCTGTGTCATAAACAAAGGTTGAAAATCCTGTGGGGGTAACATCGATGTTGCCTATGTCGGGCGCATCATCCCTGATGCCGTTGAATACTCCGATTCCTGCGCTGGCACCGATTATCACCACAGCCAGGATCAGGGCCAGGACAATATAAAACCCGAAGAGGCTTATCTTTTTGCCCCATTTATTGGTACCGGAATTCAGCGCTCTTGCCTGCTGATTGATACCTCTTTTTCCGTAATTCATAAACTACCTCACAATAATTCAATGTTCTTAAACTAAACTATTATACCACAAATCCCATAAATCCAAAATTTAGCGTTTGAAATGGTACATTAAGCGTGGTAGACTTTTCTGTATATGAGGTTTTAAGAGAGGAGAAAAGATTATGTGGAATCGAAAAGAAGTAAAGACACGAGGCAAAGTTAATTTTAAGAAGAATTACTGGAAATCTGTGCTTGTAGCATTCATCGCAGGTCTGTTCACAGTTTCAACAACTGTAGCATCAAGAAACAGCTTCAGCAGTGAAGAGGCATCACAGGCATTTCAGAATATCCTTGAGGATCCTGATGCAATGATGTACCTTATGGTTATATTCGGAGCACTCAGCACTGTTCTTCTGGTACTCAAGCTTGTTGATATTTTCCTGTTCAAGCCCCTTGAGGTTGGCTGCAGCAGATTCTTCGTTGTAAACCAGCATGTAAACGCTGAGGTTGGTGAAGTTGCTCACGCTTTCAGAAACAACTACCTTACAGCAGTTCTTGCACTGTTCCTTAGAAACCTGCTCATCGGACTGGCAACATTTCTGTTTATCATTCCCGGTATTATCCTTGGTTTCTCATACAGACTTGTTCCCTACATCCTTGCAGAGGAGCCTACAATCAGTGCAACAGATGCTCTCAAGAAATCAAGGGCTATGATGAAAGGCCACAAGTGGGCATCATTTGTATATGACCTTTCCTTCATCGGATGGTTCTTTGTATCACTTATAACTCTTAACATCGCAGGTCTTCTGTATGTTAACCCTTACAAGATGAACGCAGATGCCGCTCTCTATGAGTCCATCAAGGCTGCCAACGGCTTTGGTACTCCTGCAGAAGCAGAGCCCCAGCAGTTCTGATCCGATTAAAACACAAGCGTTATCAATAACATAAGTTTTGAATCAAGAGCTTTGGCCATCGCCCCTGAATTCCACGGGGGTGACGCCAAAGCTTTTTTTGAACAGCCTTGTAAAGTAGGAATAATTGTCGTACCCAACCTTCTGGGAAATCATATTTATGGGCTCGTCAGTATCAAGGAGAAGATCCTTGGCAAGGCGCAGTCTCTTTTCTATAACATAGTTCTTGAAGCTCATTCCCGTCTCTTTCTTGAAAATCCTGGTTATGTAATCCTGGTCAAAATAAAACAGCTCCGACAGGTGTTCCCGGCTCATATCCTCGGTGAAGTGAGCATCCACGTACTGGATAAGGTTGGTGGAGGCCTCCTCGTCCACGTAGACGATCCCTCTGGCTTCTTCGTAGGGCATGGCAAGAAGGCTCTCGAAGCTCTCCACAGCCTCCCGCAGCTCCTGAATTTTCTTTTCCCCTGACAAAAGAATTCTCACAGGAAGCGTGATTTCCTTCCGGATCATGGAAAGCGCCTCGCTTATAACAGGGCGGATAAGCTGCTGGCCGTCTTTGCTGTCCCTGACCGGAATCAGCGCAAGAAGCAGGAACTCTCCGGACTGATAGGGCAAAAGAGCTCCAAATTCCGCGTAATCTGCTCCAAGGACCGACTCCAGAATCCTACCTATGCGACCGGTGGCCTCCCATCTGTCGGTGTTGCCGTAGATCTGGATGAGGGCGGAAATGTAGGAAGTGTTTTTGTCCAGAGAGGGCAGTAGCTTGGTGATGTCTTGAATGAAGGCTCTGTCCGTTATCCTGCTGGTAAGAAGGTAGTCGCACCACAGGGCGGAAAGGGCCTCTTTGAGGTCACCGGTTTCCTGCCTGGATTCCTCAAGAGCCTTCTTTATTATGCGTGTGAGTTCGGGATAATCGATGGGCTTAAGGAAGTAGTGGAATGATCTGAGTTCCAGAGCTCTTTTGGCGTAGGAAAAATCCGCGTAGTTGGTAAGAAAGATGGTTGGAATGCGGTTCCCCTGCTCCCTTATGATTCCAAGAAGATCCAGACCGCTTCCGTGGGGCATGTCGATGTCGGAGAGGAGAAGGTCGATGGATGACTCAGAGAGGATCTCCTGAGCTTTTTGTATGTCGTAGGCGGTGAAAACCTGTCTGATTCCCAGACTTTCCCAGTCTATTCCCTTTTGAAGAGCGGCGATGACAAATTTGTCATCATCTACCAGTAAAACATTCATTGCAAAAATCCCCTTATTTTTGAACAGAATATGGAATGTGTATGATCACCGATGCTCCGCCTTGCGCCGGGTTTTCCAGGCTTAGAGCAAAGGAGTCTCCGTAAAGAAGCCTCATCCTGCGGATGCAGTTGGTGATACCGATGTGGTCTCCGTTGTCCTCAAGCTGTTCTCCGTTGTAGACCTTTTTAAGGAAGTCGCTCGGAAAGCCCTGTCCGTTGTCGGTGATGCACACACTAAGCCGTCCGTCCGCGGTTTTGCTGCAGACAAGGCCTATATGCAGGGCCTCGCCCCGGGCGGGAGACGCATGTTTGATGGTGTTTTCAATAAAAGTGATGAGAAGCAGCGGCGGTATGTCGGCCGAGAGCAGATCATCCGCTACATCCAGGTCATACTCCGTGCTGCGGGAAAGGCGCATGTTCTGTATGGCCAGGTAGTCACTGATGTGATCCAGCTCATTTCCCAGGGGCACAAAGTCCTTGTCCGCCTGGAAAAGATATCTGAAGTACCTTGAGGTGAACTGCAGCATCTTCTGGGCAGCATCAAGATCCCCAAGGCTCACCATGCTGTCGATGGTGGTGAGGCAGTTTAAGTAGAAGTGAGGCTTTATCTGCTGCTGCAGGAAGTGGATCCTGAATTTGTTCTTATCAAGCTCTGCCTCGTACACATCGATTCTAAGCCTTGTGATCTCATGTATAAGGTTCTTAAACTGGTCGTTGATCTGGTTCAGCTCCTGAATCCTGGAATCCGTAAGTTCCAGCTCCGCGGCATCGTCTTCCTCAAGAGAACCCATGGTTTTGAGCCTTTCGGAAAAGAGCTTTATGGGGAGGATGACTTTTCTGTAGGTGAGAAGGATATATCCGCCCATGATAAAGCTCAGCATCAGAGCTGCCAGGAATACCAGAAACTGCAGTATGAACAAGGTTCCGTAATTTCCAAGGATCTGAGCATCTATTAATAATGTAAAGGGCAGCCCCGATTCCTCCCCGGGGAAGGTGAGGCTGTCGTAGAGGCGCTTCTCAAAACCTGAAGGACGCGCTCCGGTCTGATAGAAGATGCCGCCGATGGGAGACTGGACTCTGATATTCCCGTGCTCTCCAAGATTTAGGGAGGACAGGGGAGAGAGCATGTCTTCTATGGAGACCATGGCTACAAAGGTCCTGTGCTTGTAGGTGATCAGATAGTAAAGGTAGGTTCTGCCGCGGATCTCCAGTGGAGCCCAGGAGGAATCCGGCGCGGAGCCGCCTTCTCTTTTCACATCGGAAGTGATCTTGGCCTTCACGGACTTGTAGGTGTCGTAGTCCAGTTTGAGCTCGGAGGCGTTAAAAAAGATATCACCTTCATCCCAGTAGAAGAAATACTGGTACTCACTTCCTGTGGAATACTGCATGTCACTGACACGAAGCCGAAGGTCATTGCTGGCCTGCCTGAAGTCACCCATGTGCCCGGTGGACTTGAAGGAATCCAGGATGGGGTCATGGACCACGGTCCACTGTACAAAGTGCTTTATAGCCGAGAGCTTGTGCTCCAATTCAGTTTGATAGATGTTTACGGCGTTCTCCAGTGCCAGGTTGTTCTGCCTTCTGATCTCAGAAAAGGAAAACCAGCTCACCACCACGAAAAGGATCACTATGGGGATGGCCAACCACACGGTTTTGCTCAGAACCTGGATCACGGGATAGGACCGGGATCTCTTTGTATTATTCATGCCTTCATTATATAGAAAAGATAAATTGTGTGCTATACATTTTGAGACCCTTGTCGGAAAAGTGCTAGGGGCAAAACAGAATTGTGCTATTTTTTCGTTTATGAAAAATTTATTATCATTTCATAAACATAAGGAGCACACAGATGAAAAATAAAGCATTTGCCAATATAAAACGACATTATCAGCTGTACCTTCTGCTGCTTCCCTCGGCGATACTTCTTTTCTGCTTTGCCTATCTTCCCATGTTCGGAATAGTGATAGCCTTTCAGAAGTATTCACCTGCACTGGGAGTCATGGGCAGCAAGTTTGTGGGATTTGCAAATTTCCTACAGTTCTTCAGATCCTACCAGTTTGGGGTGACCATCAAGAATACACTTCTTCTGAGTATTTACAGCATTCTTGTGGGCTTTCCCCTTCCCATACTTCTGGCACTTATGTGCAATCAGATGAAGACAAAGATGTTCAAGAAGGTTTTCCAGGTGGTTACCTACCTTCCGCATTTCATCTCCACCATGGTAATGTGCGGTCTCATCCTGATCTTCCTTTCGCCTTCAAGCGGATTGTTCGCAAATCTTTTTAAGCTTTTTGGCGGAACTTTCCCGAACCTGATGGCCAGCGCATCAAGCTTCAAGCATGTGTATGTATGGAGTGACATCTGGCAGCATCTGGGCTGGGACTCCATCATATATCTTGCAGCACTTGCAGGAATAGATCCTACCTATTATGAGGCAGCAACTGTGGACGGAGCCACCACTTTGCAGAAAATCCGTTTCATCGATATCCCTATGATCCTTCCCACTGCGGTGGTGCTCCTGATCCTCAGAGCCGGCAGTATCTTGGGCATAGGCTTCGAGAAGGTATTCCTTCTCCAGAACGTTCAGAACATCATGAGCAGTGAGATCATCTCCACCTACGTTTACAAAATGGGTATGCAGAGCATGCAGTATTCCCTCTCTACTGCGATAGGTCTTTTCAATACGGTGGTTAACGTGATAGTGCTTCTTGCAGTAAATATCATAGCCAGGAAATTTACGGACAACAGTCTGTTTTAACGGGAGAAACCAATGAACGGGAAAAAGAAACAGCAATTTACCCAGGATACTGTGGTAAACATCATATTTCATATAATTGCCATCCTTATGATCCTCATGGTCATATATCCACTCTGGTTTGTCATCATCGCCAGTTTCAGTAATCCGGCGGATGTGGCCAGCGGTAAGGTCTGGATTTGGCCCAAGACCCTTGATGTAAGAGGATATCAGAAGCTTTTTGAGCAGAGACAGATCTGGAAGAGCTATCTGAATACCATTATCTATACCGTAGTCGGCACGGCGATTGCTCTTTTTGTGAATATAACAGCCGGCTACGCCATGTCCAGAAAGGACTTGCCCGGTAGAAAATGGATCAACGTTTTCTATGTAATCCCCATGTTTGTCAGCGGAGGTCTCATACCTACCTATCTCGTTGTCAAACAGTTTGGCCTCCTGGATAGCTTTCTGGTAATGGTCCTGCCCTTTGCGGTATCCACTTACAACATTATTGTGGCCAGAACCTTCTTCCAGAGCTCCCTTCCGGAGTCTCTGTGGGAGGCGGCTCAGATTGACGGCTGCAGTACCTTAAGATACTTCATTCAGTTTGCCGTGCCTCTTTCAAAGGCGGTCATCGCGGTGGTTGGCCTCTGGACGGCGGTGGGCCTTTGGAACTCCTGGTTCAATGCTCTTATCTATCTGCAGAGTGAGAACCTGATACCGCTGCAGCTTCTTTTGAGGAGAATTCTTATAGCAAACGAGTCGCTGCTTGGGGCAGCCACAGGAACCATGGCTCAGGAGCTGAGGCAGCTCTCTGACATGATGAAGTACGGATCAATTGTGATTTCTACATTGCCGATCATGATGCTCTATCCTTTCCTTCAGAAATATTTCAATCAGGGCGTCATGATAGGAGCAGTGAAGGGATAAATAGTTTAAAATTATATCAATGTAAAAGGAGAGAGAAAATGCAGAAAAAGTTTAGTTTGGCAGCAGGCGTATTGGCACTGACAGTTGCTCTTGTCGGATGCGGCAGCGCAGCAGAGACTGCACCCGCAGCTTCAAATGATGCGGCAGCACCCGCAGCAACAACCACAGAAGCAGCACCCGCGGCAGATACAGCCGATGCAGGTGCAGCAGGCTACGAAGTTGCTACAGTAAGATGGGCAGACTGGGGTGAGGACTATCACACAGGATTCCCGGATCAGGCAGCAGCTGAGGCCGGCATTACAGTAACCTGGGATACAATCCTTAACTCAGACTGGGCAGACAAGAAGGCAGTTCTTCTTGCAGGCGGCGATCTTCCCGATGCTTTCATGGGATCCATCTGCTTCTCAGAGTCTGACATCCTGACAAACCAGGGTTCATTCATCGCCATCGATGATTATATTGACGAGTACATGCCTAACTTCAAGGCTATCATCGATTCCGATCCCACAATGAAGGCTCTTGCAACTTCAGCAGACGGCCACATCTATGGCCTTCCTTCAAAGAAGCCCTGCAGACCTATCGTTGCAAACCAGATGTTCATCAACAAGCAGTGGCTTGATAACCTGGGACTTTCAGTTCCCACAACCTACAAGGAGTTCGAGGATGTTCTTCAGGCATTCAAGGATAACGATGCCAACGGAAACGGCGATCCTAATGATGAGATTCCTTTCGGACAGGGCTATGCTGATTCAGTTATGTTCTTCTGCCTGCCATTCGGAACAACCATCGGTGCAGACGGCACTTACATGATGGCAATCCAGAACGGACAGCCCGTTTACCTTCCTGTAACAGACGGCTACAAGGAAGGACTTAAGTGGATGAATGAGTGCTATGCTAAGGGCCTCATCGATCCCGAGCTCTTCACAGAAGATTCTTCCATGCGTGATGCAAAGCTCATGAGCGAGACACCTATCGTAGGCGCAGCTCCCGGCTGGACAGCAGATTCAACCTTCGGTGCTAACTCAGGCCAGTACGTTGCACTTCCCGCTCTTGCAGGTCCCGATGGACAGCAGTACATCTCATCTGACCCTGAGCACTGGAACTACAGCAGATATGAGTTCGTTGTTACATCAAGCTGTGAGAATCCCGGTCCCCTTCTTGCATGGGCTGACAAGTTCTACACAGAAGATGCTTCAATCCAGAACTTCTACGGTTCATTTGGTGTAGCTATCGAGAAGGACGAGGCAGCAGGTACTTACACAGTTCTTGCACCCAAGGATGGCAACTCTGCAGATACTTTTGCATGGATCAGCTCACTTCGTGACTTTGGCCCCAAGTATGTAGCAGACGGCTTCAACAGTAAGGTTACATATGCAGCTGAGAACGGCGATGCTTCCAAGCTCGCTCTTGATACAGAGCTCAGCAAGTATGCAAAAGAGGCATATCCTAACGTTAGTTACACTCCCGATCAGCTGAGCACACTGGCAACACTGTTCACAGATCTTGATGCTTATGTAACAGCTAACCAGGCTACATGGGTAACTGAGGGCGGCATCGACGATCAGTGGGATAACTACAAGCAGACACTGGAGGCTATGGGCTACAACGACTTCATCGCAATCCAGCAGGATGCTTACAACACATATCAGTCCAACAAGTAATCCTTTGGATTTATAAAAGGAAAGAGAATAGAGGGAGCGCTGTGTTTTCGGGGAAACACGGCGCTCTCTTTATTTTTATTTTATAAATTTTAGATTTTGTTCATAATTCTATTGACACGCTAACATGTACAATATTAAACTTAAATTTACCACCCGCTTTAACGCTTAAAAGCGATAACGGTACAATGCGTTGAAAGTACAATGCGTTGAATGCACGACGTAAATAGAAACCGGAGTGAGAACATGAGAAGAATCGATTATGGCAGCGCGCCGGTTCGGGCGTACATTGTATTTTCGGCAGATACGGCTATCGAGGACGGTGTTAAGGCAGTTGAGAGTGAGGTTCTTGGAGGGGGGAAGCTTGATGTCTCCAGAATCGACAACAGTGGGCATGCTGTTGTCGCAAGAATCAGCGGGGAGCTCGTTGAGGGGATACAACAGCTGCCGGTTGTGAGTCGCATCAAGATTGAGATGCCTGCAAGACCTACTAAAAACTAGCTATTGGAGGAACGTGTATGAAAAGAAGAGTGTGCCCTAAAAAGGCACTGGCTGTGATCCTGAGTGCGGCAATGGCTTTTTCACCCGCCATCACAGCTTCGGCAACGGCATCCGAGACTTTGACTGCGGAGACAGCAGAAGTCAAAGAAGCTGAGGAAACTAAGGAAGCCGGCGAAGAGGCAGGCGAGGAAGTTACTTCCGAGGAAAAAGAGTCCGAGCAGGAAACTGCGGAAGAGACCAAGGGAGAATCAGAGGAGGCTGCAGGCTCAGAAGAGGCCAAGGAAGCGGCTGATGAAACCAAAGAGTCAGAGGACGAAGTCGACGAGGCTGCCAAAGAGGGAGAACTTGTTTTTGAGAAGGTTGACCCTGCTGAGGAAGAACTTGAGATTTCAGGTGCCAAGGATCTGGTTGAAGGAGAAGCAGCAGACTTCTCGGTCGCTACTCCCGATCCCGACGAGCAGACTCGTGTCATCATCGTAATGGAGGGTGACAGTGTACTTGATGCCGGTTTTGACACAGAGACACTTGCCGAGAATGATGCAGCTATGAATATGTCTGAGAACATCATTGCAGAGCAGGGGGTTCAGGTAGAAAAGATCGAAGCACAGGCTCTTGAAGGAGCTGAGCTCGATGTAAATTATAATCTCTCAATCCTTACAAATGCTGTATCAGCAGATGTTGCCTTTAAGGATATTGAGAGCATCGCAGATGTAGACGGAGTTGCAGCTGTATATGTAGCTCAGAAGTATGAGCCTCAGGCTACAGATGCAGAGATCAACACCATTACAGCCGGCGATATGGTTGGAAGCTATGACACCTGGACAACAGGTTACACAGGTGCAGGCACAAGAATTGCAGTCATCGATACAGGTATCGATGCAGATCATCCTTCTTTTGACGGTGGAGCTTTTGATGCTCACCTTCAGGAGACAGCAGAAAAGGCAGGAAAGACAGTTGCTGATTACACCCTCCTTGATGAGAGCGAGATCGCAGCAGTTCTCCCCAACCTCAATGCAACCCAGAGAAACGGCGGCATTTCAGCTTCCGATCTGTATCTTAGTGAGAAGATCCCCTTCGCATTCAACTATGTAGACAAGGATCTTGATATAACTCATGCAAATGACAAGGAAGGCGACCACGGTACACACGTATCAGGTATCGCAACAGCCAACACTTATGTACCCAGTGCTGCATCCGAGACAGGATATGCAAGACAGGAACTTGGTGTTGTAGGTGTTGCTCCCGATGCACAGCTGATCACCATGAAGGTATTCGGAAAAGGCGGCGGAGCATATTCCGATGACTACATGGCAGCTATTGAGGATGCCCTTCTTCTTAAAGCTGACGTTGTAAACCTTTCTCTTGGTTCATCTGCAGCAGGATATTCCTCAGACGCAGAGGCTTACATCAATGATATTTTCAAGAAGCTTGAGGGAACAGGCACTGTTGTTTCTATTTCTGCAGGTAACTCAGGAAGATTCGGTGATGACACAGCTGTTGGTGCCAACCTCAGCTGGGATGTAAACATGGATACCATCGGTTCTCCCGGATCCTACTACAATGCATTCACAGTTGCCAGCGCTGTTAACAGCGGTTTTACAGGAAACTACCTTGCTACAACAGACGGCAAGAATATCTACTATACAGACGGTAATGATACACTGGCTCCTAAGTTCTATACTCTGGACGTATCTGCTGACGGTAAGGGAACAGAATATCCTTTCGTATTCATCAACGGTAAGGGCGCTGCTTCCGATTACGAAGCACTTGTTGATGAAAACGGAGAGAGCCTTGTAAAGGATAAGATCGTATTTGTACAGCGTGGTGAGCTGACCTTCGGCGAGAAGCAGATGAACGCTGAGGCAGCAGGCGCTAAGGCTGTAGTTATTTACAACAATCAGCCCGGAACAATCTCCATGACTCTTCAGGGCAGCACAGCTGTTATCCCTGCTGTATCTGTAACTCTTGATGAGGGTCTTGGAGTAGCAGAGACTGCTACAGAGCAGATCAGTGAGAAGGCGTGCGCAGGTACTCTTACAGTTGTAGCAACACCTGCAACTAACTTTGAGGCAGCTGATGGTTACACCATGAGTGATTTCTCATCAGTCGGTGTTCCCGAAACTCTTGACCTTAAGCCTGAGATTACAGCTCCCGGCGGAAACATCTATTCCACAAGAGATGGCGGAACCTATGGAAACATGAGCGGAACTTCAATGGCTGCTCCTTCCATCGCAGGTCAGACAGCTCTTGTTGAGCAGTATATTAAGGAGAATGACCTTGCAGCAAAGACCGGACTTTCAGTTCGTAGCCTTGCTCAGGCACTTATCATGAGCACAGCTGATCCTCTTACTACAGGCAATGATGCAAGTGCTCCCGAGTACTCACCCAGATCCCAGGGCGCAGGACTTGCAAACGTACATGATGCAGTAACATCACCTTCATATGTTCTTGTTGGCGACAAGGCCGGCAACGATGGTAAGGTAAAGGTTGTTCTTGGAGACGATCCTTCAAGGAACGGCTCTTACAGCTTCTCATTTGATGTATATAACCTTACAGATGAGCCTCAGTACTATGAGCTTGACTCAAGCGTCCTGACAGAGGAACTTATCCAGAACTATTTCATCATGTGTGAGTCCCACAAGCTCAGCCCTGAGGTTACTCTTACAGCAGATGACACAGCTCTTGTATATGACCTTAACTATGACGGAAGAGTAGACAAGAAAGACCGTAAGGTTCTTCTTCAGGTAGTAAACGGAAGCCTCGATCTCAACCTTGTATCCCAGAACGAGGACTATTTCGACTTCAATACAGACGGTATTGTAGATACTAAGGACGTATATATCTTTGGTAAGCAGCTCAAGAAAAAAGATTCAGTGGTTGACCTTGGACGCAGAGTAATGCAGGTTAAGGATTCCACTAAGGTAAATGTTTCCATCAACCTTTCAGCTGCAGACAGAGAGTATCTTGCACAGTTTGAGAACGGTATGTTTGTAGACGGTTTCGTATATGTTAACGGACCTGTGGATCTGTCAGTGCCTTTCCTTGCTTTCTACGGAAGCTGGATGGATTCTTCAATGTTTGAAGACTTCGACTTCATGGCATCAAGACATGATTCCAACTACGATGGATTCACTTATTCAGGAGTTACAGCAACAAACTTCCTGACAATCTATCCCTTCGGTGATACATCTGAGGAAAATGAGCTGTTCTATGTTCCTAATCTTTTTGCAAAGGATGCTAAGTATATTGCCGACAGAAATGCCATAAGCTCAGATCCTAAGATGGGTACGGTTCTTGGCTCACTGTACTATTCACTTATCAGAAATGCCAGCAGATCCATCCTTACCATCACAGATAAGAATACCGGTGAGGAGTACTTCAAGAATGTGAACTATGAGAATTACGCAGAGTTCTCCTATGAGGGTCAGATCGTAAACTATTGGCAGACACAGGATCTTTTCTGGACAGGTACCGATGCTGAGGGCAATCCTCTTGAGGACGGCACAGAGGTTCTGGTTAACCTTCAGGCAGTTCCCAGCTACTATGATGATGTAGAGGATCCTTCAACTCTTGACGGAAAGGGACTTTACCTTCCTTCAACACCTATTGCTATCGATAACACAGCTCCTGAGATTATGGGCTATGTACTCAATGAGGACGGAACACTTGGCGTTCAGGTACAGGATAACCGCTATACAGCAGCAGTCCTTATCCTCAATGAGGCAGGACAGATTGTAGACAGATATGCTGTTGATCAGGAAACTAAGGGCGAAGAAGCAACTGTCAATATTAAGATGCCCGAAGGAACATTCTATGTTGATGTTGTTGACTATGCATTAAATGAATCTGTATTCAGATTTACCAATAATACCAAGAAGAGCGAAGATGTAACCGAACCTACAGACAATGAGGAAAAAACCGGTGAGGATGCCGCTGAAGCTTCAGATGAAGAGGAGGTTTCCGAGGACGATTCCGACAAGACGGTTACAGACGAAGCTATTTCCAATGAGGATGCTTCAAGTGCTTCCTCCGAGACAGCAGATGTAGCTGATCTGACAGCAGAAGAGTCAGATCAGCAGGAAGAAGATGTGGAAGAGGTTCCCGCTGCTTCATCTGCTGATGAAGAAACATCTAAGGAGTTAGGAGGAAACGAATAATGAAGAATATTTTAAAGAGAACAGCGACTGCTTTTCTTGCTGCGCTGCTTCTTTTCACAGGTCTTCCTGCGCAGAAGGTAGAGGCAGCAAAGAGCGCACCGCTTAGCACAAGCGTTACCGTTACCGGTAAGAATGACAGCCAGAAGGTATTTTATACTCTGACTCTTAGCAAGACAAAAGTTACAGACGGACACATCGCAGTAGTATATGATCCCGAAGTTCTTGAAGTTGCAGCAGATATCGAGATTGACCGTTTTGACGATTACGATCTTAACAGCGATTATGAGGATGCCACAGGAAAGGGCATCGCCGTAGCATTTGTAAACGACGCTCCCAGAAACACAGCAGGTACTCTTGTTGCAATCAAGTTCAACGTTAAGAAGGGCGTTGCAGCTCAGGATACAGTTATCACCACAAGAGTATTCGACCTCAATAACGAGGAGAAAGAGCTCATCCCTGTTGAGACCGACCTTACAGACACTGTAAAGGTTGGCCGCGCAGAGCTTGCAAAGCCTAACCTTAAGTCTTTGAACCAGACTCTGCTTGGTGTTAATGTTACATGGAGCAAGGATAAGAACGCTGACGGATATGTTCTGTATCGCAGCACATCCAAGGATGGCAAGTACACTGAGATCGCAACAACCACAGCCACAAGCTTCTGGGATGTTGTTCTTCAGAATAACAAGACATATTACTACAAAGTAAAGGCCTTCCAGGGCAAAGGTTCTGACAGAGTCTTCTCTGAGGAATCTAACGTTCTTTCCATAAAGGTTAAGAAGTTCCTCGGAATCTTCGGCTGATCTTTATGGCCCCTAAATTTGGAGCTGCAGGGAAATTCGTTTCCCTGCAGTTCTTTTTTCTTCTGAAACGATTAAGTTTTTGCTATAATGGTGGAAAGTATAGCTATGGAGGTGCAAAAATGGGGAAAAAGTCGATCAAAGAAAATAAGAATATATATTTCGAGAGCCGCGAGGAAGCCGGACTTACCAGGGCCCAGGCCAGTGAACTTATAGGAACCATAAGTGAGAGCAGGCTTGAAAAGCTTGAGACAGGCAAGACAGCTCTTTATCCAGAGGATGTGGTGGATATGGCCGCTGCCTACAAGAAGCCTGAGCTTTGTAACTATTATTGCACTCACGAGTGCCGTATCGGCAAGGATACCGATGTGCCGGAGGTCAAGGTCTCAAGCCTTTCGGAGATTGTCCTTAGCATGCTTTCGGCCCTCAACAATCTGAATGCACAACAGGTAAGGCTGATTGATATCACCGCTGATGGCGTTATTTCTGATGACGAACTTCCTGATTTTGTTCAGATACAGCATCAGCTTGATCAGATAGACACTACGGTGGAATCTCTTAAGCTCTGGATCGCCAGCACCATTGCTGACGGCAAGCTTAACAAGGACAGACTCAAGGAGCTTCAGTCAAAATAAGAATACAGGAAATCCGGAAAGAACCGACTAAAGCGGATAAAAAATGGGCAGGTCCTGTTGATGTGACCTGCCCTTAAATTATGCCAATATTCCCGCCCTTTACAGGGGCTCATATCTGTCTTTTTATCTCTCTGCCCTCATGGGATTATTGAGGAAATCCTCGTAGGCAAGTCTGATACCGTCATCCAGCTCTGTGGTATAGGTCCATCCCAGCTCTTTTGCCTTGGAAACATCCAGAAGCTTTCTGGGAGTGCCGTTGGGCTTTGTGGGATCCCAGCGAATCTCGCCTGTGTATCCGATGATTCCTGCAACCTTCTCGGTGAGCTCCTTGATGGTGAGCTCTTTGCCGGTTCCCGCATTGACAGTCTCGTTGCCGCTGTAGTTATTCATAAGGAATACGCACAGGTTGGCAAGGTCGTCAACATAGAGGAACTCACGAAGAGGACTTCCGTCGCCCCAGCAGGTTACGTAAGGAAGATTCTGCTCCTTGGCCTCGTGGAATCTGCGGATAAGTGCAGGAAGCACGTGGGAGTGAGTAGGGTGATAGTTGTCGTTGGGGCCGTAAAGGTTTGTGGGCATTACTGAGATATAATCGGTCCCGTACTGTCTGTTGAGGTACTCACAGTACTTAAGCCCTGAAATCTTGGCAAGAGCGTAGGCTTCGTTGGTCTTCTCAAGCTCTGAAGTCAGAAGGCAGCTCTCCTTCATGGGCTGAGGTGCCATTCTGGGATAGATGCAGGAGGAACCAAGGAATTCCAGCTTCTTGCAGCCGTTCTTCCAGGCTGCGTTGATAACGTTCATCTCAAGGATCATGTTGTCATACATGAAATCCGCAAGGGCCTCTGAATTGCCCATGATGCCGCCAACCTTGGCTGCGGCAAGAAATACATATTCGGGCTTCTCGTCAGCAAAGAAATTCTCCACCTGGTCCTGCCTTATAAGATCCAGCTCCTTGTGGGTTCTGGTGATGATGTTTGTGTAGCCCTGTTTCTCAAGTTCTCTTACTATGGCTGAGCCAACCATTCCGCGATGGCCTGCCACATAGATCTTAGCTTTTTTCTCCATCATAGTGTTTTACCTCTGTTACTTATCGATACCTTTCTCCAGGAACTCTGCCAGGTTGAACTCAACACGCTCGTTGGCACGCTCAACGGCAACCTTTGCCATATCATGCTCAACCATGATCCTTACAAGATCCTCGAAGGAAGTGGTCTGAGGATTCCAGTGAAGCTTCTCTTTAGCCTTGGTGGGATCTCCCCAGAGATTTACAACGTCTGTAGGTCTGTAGAAGTCAGGTGATACTTCGATGAGCACCTTGCCTGTAGCCTTGTCGTAGCCCTTCTCATCGGCGCCTTCACCTCTGAACTCAATCTCGATGCCTGCATAGTGGAAAGCCAGCTGGGCAAACTCACGAACTGAGTGCTGAACGCCTGTTGCGATAACGAAATCCTCGGGCTTGTCGTTCTGGAGGATCAGCCACATACACTCAACATAGTCCTTGGCGTAGCCCCAGTCACGAAGGCTGGAGAGGTTTCCTAGGTAGAGCTTATCTTGCTTGCCCTGGGCAATTCTTGAAGCTGCCAGTGTGATCTTACGGGTAACGAAGGTCTCACCGCGGCGCTCTGACTCGTGATTGAAAAGAATACCAGAGCAGCAGAACATGTTGTAGGCTTCCCTGTACTCCTTCACGATCCAGTAGCCGTAAAGTTTGGCAACAGCGTAGGGGCTGTAGGGATGGAAAGGAGTCTTCTCGTTCTGAGGAACTTCCTCAACCTTTCCGTAGAGCTCTGAAGTTGAAGCCTGGTAGATTCGGCAGGTGTCTCCAAGTCCGCAGAGCCTTACTGCCTCAAGGACACGGAGAACGCCGGTTGCATCCACGTCAGCGGTGAACTCGGGTGAATCAAAGGAAACCTGAACGTGGGACTGTGCTGCCAGGTTGTAGATCTCATCGGGACGAACCTTGGAAACAACTCCCAGGATACTCATGGAGTCGCCCAGATCTCCGTAGTGAAGATGGAAGTTGGGCTTGCCCTCAAGGTGCGCGATCCTCTCTCTGTAGTCAACGGAGGACCTTCTGATTATGCCATGGACGTCATATCCCTTCTCCAGCAAAAACTCTGCAAGATATGATCCGTCCTGTCCGGTGATACCGGTTATCAAAGCTTTTTTTGCCATATAGTAATCCTTTCTCATTTGCAAAAAACGTATCATTTGTACTTTTCCATATCATTATATTACAAGTTGATGCAATTTGAATTCACTTTATTGACTTTAATTTGCATTATCTTGCACTCGAAATTATAATCGGTTTATAAGGAAAAAACGGAGATTACAAAATGGAAAATCAGTTATTTCAAGGAGAATACGTATCTTCAGACAGACTCCTGTACACGCCCTCTGAGTTTGCCAGAAGCAATCTTCTCTATTTGCAGGAAATTGGCAGGCTGACAGCCCAGAAGCCCCACACCAGCAAGAGGCAGAACCTCTCATCATTTCTTTTTATATATGTTCGGAGCGGCAGCGGTTATATCGATTATGAGGGAAAAGAGTATGCTGTGTCCGCCGGGGACTGTGTATTCATCAACTGTCAGAACCTTTATTCCCACAGGACATCCAATGATCTGTGGTCCATTGAGTGGATTCATTTTAACGGAGAAAGCATCCTTCCAATCTATCTTAAGTATCGCGAAAGAGGCGGACAGGCGGTATTTCACGCCGATGAGGCTGCAAATCCCCGCGGGATCTGGGAGGAGCTGAACACTGTTGCCAGGTCATCGGATTATATAAGGGACATCAGGATAAATGAGTGCTTATCAAGACTCCTCACCTTTCTTATGTCTTTTAGCTGGAATCCGGAGGCAGCGCCGGAGAGCGGCAGCGGAAGAAGCATAAACGCTTTGAAGGAGTATCTGGACACTCACTACCAGGAGAAGATAACCTTAGATAAGCTGGCGGAGATTTTCCTTACCAGTAAATACACCCTGTCCCGAAGCTTCAAGGAGCAGACGGGAACTTCCATAATAAACTACCTTCTGGTGGTGCGGATCACCCACGCCAAGCAGATGCTTAGGTTTACCGATATGACTGTGGAGGAGATCGGCTACAGCTGCGGCATAACGCCACTTTATTATTTCTCAAGAATGTTCAAGCAGATTGAGGGGGTCAGCCCCATGGAATACAGAATGGGCTGGAAGTAAATCTGCTAAGGCAGCGCAGGCTTTAAACAGCTGAATACAGGCCTTCGGCCACCGCCTAACTTGTTCGTTGAAAGAAATGGCCATTAAGTGTAAAATATTGAATAGGAATGCGCATTTTGCGACATTTACGACTATGATAACGGAAGGCTTCTATGAAACTTTTAAGTGTGATAGTTCCCTGCTACAACGAGCAGGATAATATTTTTGATTTCTACGACGAGCTCATGAAGAATGAGACGTATTTCAAATCCAATGACGTGGATTTCGAAGTGATCTTCGTGGACGACGGTTCCAAAGATGAGACAGTACCAAGGGTCAAGGAACTGATTGCCCGGGATGGCCGGGTTCACCTTATCAGCTTTTCAAGAAACTTCGGAAAAGAGGCAGGCATGTATGCCGGACTTCAGAAGTCAAAGGGAGACTATGTTGCTATCATGGACTGCGATCTTCAGGATCCACCGGCTCTTCTTCCCGATATGTATAAGGCAATAGCTGAGGAGGGCTACGATTCCGTGGCCACCAGAAGGGTCAATCGCAAGGGAGAGCCTCCCATCAGATCCTTCTTTGCAAGGCAGTTCTACAAGATAATCAACAGAATGTCCAATACGGAGATTGTGGACGGAGCCAGGGATTACAGGCTCATGACCAGGCAGTTTGTGGATGCCATCCTTTCCATGAAGGAGTACAACCGCTTTTCCAAGGGTATCTTTGGCTGGGTCGGCTTTAAGAATAAGTGGCTGGAGTTTGAGAACATTGAGCGCAAGAAGGGCGAGACCAAGTGGTCCTTCTGGAAACTGTTTGTTTACGCACTGGACGGTATCATGGCCTTTTCCACAGCGCCCCTTTCCATCGCTTCCTTCCTTGGAATATTCTTCTGCATCGTGGCCTTTATCTTTATAGTTGTGGTCATGGTAAGGCAGCTCACTGTTGGAGACCCCAACAACTCGGTAGGATGGGCATCGATGGTCTGTATCATACTGTTTGTCAGCGGAATTCAGCTCTTCTGCGTGGGAATTGTGGGCCAGTATCTGTCTAAGGCCTATCTGGAGGTCAAGGACAGGCCTCTGTACATAGTAAAAGAGGATCTGTGATGGTCAGTATCGTAGTACCGGTTTACAATGCGGCCAATTACATAGAGAACACCATCAGAATGGTGGAAGAGCAGACTTACACGGACTGGGAGCTTATCCTGGTGGATGACTGTTCCACCGACGGGAGCGCATCCATAATCGAGAGGATAATTTCCGCCGGGGCAAAGAAAATTCGGCTTATCCGCATGGAATTCAACGCCGGTGCGGCAAATGCCAGAAATACAGGTATTGATGCCTCCGGAGGACGATATATAGCCTTTCTTGATGCTGATGATGTGTGGAAGCCGGATAAGCTTCAGAAGCAGATTGATTTCATGGAGAAGACCGGAGCAGCTTTTTCTTTTCACGCCTATGAGTTCGGAGACCGGGATGCCAATCCCACAGGGAAGATTGTCCATGTTCCGGAGAAGCTCACATTCAGGAAGGCTCTGTCACGGACGGTTATTTTCACAACAACTGTTATGTTTGACACAGAGAAGATCGATATGGAGATAATCCATATGCCCCAGGTTCCCAGTGAGGACACCGCCACCTGGTGGAGGATACTTAAGAGCGGCTACGAGGCCTACGGCCTTGATGAAAATCTTGCGATCTACAGGAGACCGGGGAAGTCCCTGTCATCGAATAAATTTGCGGCCATTGGCAGGATCTGGTTCCTTTACAGGAATATAGCTGGTCTGTCGGCGCCGGCATCACTATTTTATTTTGGAGGATGGGCAGTAAGAGCGACACTTCGTCGTCTCGGTCTGTCCAGGGTATGATATGAAGCAAAGAGAATCTAAGAAGAGGATCCTTGTACTGTTCCTGGCATTTGTGGGACTGTGCATGCATACCGCGGTTTACGCATGGTTCTGGTTTAGCACCTACTATCCCGTAGTATCCAGACCTCGTGTCAGTGTGGACGGATATGCTCTCGGAAACGGACTTAAGCTGTATTTCAGAGGACATGTTCTGATACTGGCTATCTATTTTATTCTGCTTTTGTTCTTTTTGAACACTTACGGTGGTCTCAAGATAGGCTACCTTAAGCCCATGGACGTGTTCTTCTCACAGATATTTGCACTGTTCATGGTGAACTTTATCTCTTATTTCCAGATAGCGCTTCTGAATAACTGGCTTGTTCCCGTGGTTCCCATTGTGGAGATCTTCGTCATTGAGCTGGCGATTTCCTTTGTGTGGGCTCACGTAACAAATGCTATTTATATGGCCATATTCCCGCCAAGAGAGCTTCTTCTTATCAGCGGCGAGTATCCCGCGGATGACATCGAGAAGAAATTCAACAGCCGCGTGGACAAGTACCATATTGTTAAGAAGATGAACATATCGGAAGGCATTGATAACGTTTATAAAGAATGTCTTGGACACTATGACGGCGTTATCATCTGGGATGTTCCCAGTCAGTTCAGGAACGGACTGGTGAAGTACTGCTACGGCAATAACATCAGAGTATATGTCATGCCTAAGATAACGGATGTTCTTTTAAAAGGCTCTGCTCAGCTTCACCTCTTTGATACACCGGTTCTGCTTATAAGAGAGTACTCCATCAAGATTGAACAGAGAGCCATTAAGAGGCTTATCGATATTGTGCTGTCTCTTTTACTGATTGTGCTCTCATCGCCCATCATGCTTATAACCGCCATTATCATCAAGGCCTATGACGGTGGCCCCGTGCTGTACAAGCAGGTTCGCTGCACCAAGGACAGGAAGCATTTCAAGATCATGAAGTTCAGGAGCATGAAGGTGGATGCTGAGAAGGACGGCGTTGCAAGACTGGCGTCCAAGAACGATTCCAGGATCACACCTATCGGCAAGTTTATCCGCTCCTGCAGAATTGATGAGCTTCCGCAGCTTTTTAATATCTTAAAGGGCGAGATGTCCTTTATCGGTCCCAGACCCGAGAGGCCTGAGATCATGGAACAGTATCTTAAGGAGATGCCTGAGTTTGCTTTCAGGACCAAGGTTAAAGCGGGACTTGCAGGCTATGCCCAGGTTTACGGCAAGTACAACACAACACCCTATGACAAGCTCAAGCTGGATCTTACCTATATAGAGAACTATTCCATCTGGCTTGATATCAAACTTATGCTTCTTACGGTGAAGATTCTTTTCACTCCCGACAGTACCGAGGGAGTTGATGAGAACCAGATCACAGCCAGGAAGCCTGCGGATGGTGAGAAGAATGGCTGATTTTCGGTTACAGATTCTTGTATCGGCGGTAAATAAGGATGCTTCAACGATGCCGGAGCGCATGAGGCTTGAATCCGACGCTGTGATCGTAAACCAGCTTATAGGAGACAAGGCACCTGAAGGCGCAGCGGAGGGTGACAGCTCTTTTACCTATGAGGGACATGAGATTCGCGTCATCACAAGGCAGGAAAAGGGCGTTGGACTTTCGAGAAATACGGCTCTTGAAGCCGCTGACAGTGATATTATCCAGTTTGGCGATGATGATATCGTCTACAGTAAGGGATACTCCGGCAGGATCCTGGCGGAGTTTGAAAAGCATCCCGAGGCGGATGTGCTTCTTTTTAATGTGAAGCAGCAGCCCGGGAGGGAGACCTATCACAATACAGATTACAGGCGGGTTTCCTGGTATAACTACGGAAGATATCCTGCTTATGCCATATGTGCAAGGAGACAGAAGCTTATTGACAGCGGTGTCAGATATTCGCTGCTGTTTGGGGGCGGAGCGCCTTATATGAACGGTGAGGACAGCCTGTTTTTACACGACTGCCTGAAGGCGGGACTGTCACTCTACAGGACCGAGGTGGAGATAGGGACCGAGAGCCCGGGAGAATCCACCTGGTTTAAGGGCTATACAGATAAATTTTTCTACGACAGGGGCGTTTTGTATCATTTTCTTTATGGCAAGGCGGCAGCCCTGTGGGGATTCAGATTTCTTTTTAAAAACCGAAAGGAAATGTGCAGGGACAAGGGATTTGCGGCCTGTTACAGATTGCTCATGGACGGAGTTGGGCATGGCAAAACCCTGTAAGGATGGAAGCTATGAAGAAGCCATTTTTTACGATCATTGTAGTTTCATATAATGCCGGAGACAAGCTGGTGGAGACGGTAAGGAGCATAACTTCCCAGACCTTCACCGACTATCGGGTTCTGGTAAAAGACGGAATGTCCACCGACGGCTCGGTTGAAAAGCTAAAAAAGGCCTTTAAGGTGGGCACTGCAGAGGAATTCTGCGCGTCCACGGATGACAGCGCAGGCAGGATAACCCTGATGGAGAGCTGCGACAACGGCATCTATCACGCCATGAACATAGCAACCTCCTTCCTTGACGGGAAGGTCAGGGAGGCGAGGGCTTCAGAGGGCGACCTTGAAGAGGGAACTGAAGTTAAGATCCTGAAAGCGGGAGAGAGCCCTTCATATATTTTTTTCCTGAACTGCGGAGATTATTTCAGGAACGAGAACGTTCTGAGGGATGTCCACAGGATAATCAGTGACAGAAACAGGAATGAGGGCACTACGCTGCCGGTTATTTACTACGGGGACATCTTTGATTCCTCTACAGGAAACCGCGTGGCCTCCAATCCCAGGATTGACGACCTGGCCTGCTACAGGAATGTTCCGTCGCATCAGGCATGTTTCTATGACGAGAGGCTTATCTACAGCAACCCCTTCGACCTTAAGTACAAGGTCAGGGCGGACTACGAGCAGTTCCTGAGGTGTTTTTACAGGGAGAAGGCCGAGACCGTGTATATGCCGGTGCTGATCGCCAACTATGAGGGCGGCGGTTTCTCCGACAAGAACAAGAAGATCTCGGAGCAGGAGCGAAGGGAGATCATTCTCATGTACCTGCCTGCCGAGAAAGTTCGGAAATACGACTTTTTGAGGGCTGTGACACTGGCACCTCTGCGTACAGCCATTTCAAGCAACAGGATAACGGCGGGAGCCTACAACGGTCTTAAGAGCGCCATTTATGCTATTTTGAAGAAGTAACGGCAGAGTGATATATCTTTTCCCTGCCGGGAGGAGAAGCATTGAGGATCCTTTGGGTTTGCAATATCATGCTTCCGGCTTATGCCATGCATCACGGCCTTGATTATTCGGTCCGCGAGGGGTGGCTCACCGGTTGCCTTAGCAGAATTAAAGCGAAAAAAGATGGCGAAGAAGAGGTGACTCTCGGAATCTGCTTTCCGGTAAAGGAAGGCGGGACCGGCGCCGGCGAAGAGATAGACGGCGTAACCTACTACAGCTTCAGGGAGGACCTGGATCACCCTGAGGTTTATGACGGGACCATCGAGAACAGGTTTCACGTGATCCTTGACGATTTTAAGCCGGATCTTGTCCATATCTTCGGTACGGAGTTCCCGCATACCCTGGCGATGCTTCGTGCCTTCGGAAATCCCGACAGAGTCCTTCTGGGAATCCAGGGATTTTGCGGTGCCATTGCCGAGGAGTACATGGCGAATATCCCTGAGGAAGTGAAGAATAATGTGACTTTCAGGGACAGGCTTAAAGAAGATTCACTAAGGCAGCAGCAGGAGAAGTTCAAGATAAGAGCCGAACACGAGCGGGAGTCCATACTGCTGGCAGGAAATATCACCGGGCGCACGGCCTTTGATAAGAACCGCACATCGGCTATCAACCCCGAAGCCAGGTATTTCCACATAAATGAGACCATGAGGCCCTGTTTCTACGAGGGGAAATGGGACGAGAAAGAGGCGGAGAGCCACAGTATCTTTTTATCCCAGGGTGACTATCCTTTAAAGGGCTTTCATTTCATGCTTCAGGCCATGCCTGAGATTCTGGAAAAATATCCGGATGCCCACCTGTACGTTGCAGGCAACAATATAATGGGCAGGAGCAAGTACCCGTATTTCCTTAGGGCCAGCGCCTACAGCAAATACATCAAGAGCCTCATCTCCAAAAACCGCCTGAAGAAGAAGGTTACCATGGTGGGAATGCTGACGGATGAAGGCATGAAACAGCAGTTTCTGGAGAGCAGCGTCTTTGTCTGCCCCTCTATAGTAGAAAATTCCCCCAATTCAGTGGGAGAGGCCATGCTCCTTGGAGTTCCTGTGGTGGCCGCCAGAACCGGCGGAATACCGGACATGGTTGCGGAGAACAAGGACGGGCTTTTATTCGAAAAGGGAAATGCTAAGGAGCTTGCAAAATGCATCCTTCAGATATGGGATGAGCCGGTGATCTCGGCGGTTTACGGCGACAATGCCGCAGCCCACGCCCGAATCACCCACGATGCGGATGTAAATTACAGACGGCTCATAGAAGTATACAAGACCATCATAAGCGGGTAAAAAAGTTGGTTATAACCTTTGTATCTAACTACATAAACCATCATCAGCTTCCTTTCTGCAGGGCCATGAGTGCCTTCGGGGAGGAAGTAGACTTTTATTTTGTCCAGGTTATGCCCATGGAAGAGAAGCGAAAGAGCATGGGCTGGGCTGTGGACGAGGCTGCCATACCCTATCTGGTGCTGTACTACGAGCAGCCGGAGCGGGCGACGAAGCTGATCCGTGAAAGCGACGTTGTGCTTTTTGGCTGGACAGAAGGCAAGATCACGGAACTTGAGGAAGAGAGGCTTTCTTCGGGCAAGCTCTCCTTCAGGGTCAGCGAGAGGATCTACCGGGAGGGCCAGTGGAAGTTTATCTCCCCCAAGGGCCTTGCAGCCAAATACAAGGAGCATATCAGGTACCGGAATAAACCGGTTTACCTTCTTTGTACCGGGGCGTATGTGGCCTCGGACTTCTCTTTGATAAAGAGCTACCCGGGTAAGATGCTGAAGTGGGGCTATTTCCCGGAAAGTGACGGTGAAAAGTTTTCTTCCGGGAGCGAGGTGACTGCGGCTGAAGATGCTTGCGGTGGCGTGAGTAAGGCGGACGGCGGAGCGATGGATCCCGGAACGCGGGATGGCGGATGCAAAACGGCAGGCAGCAAGATTCGCATCTGCTGGGCCGGAAGACTCATTGATCTCAAACACCCCGAATTTGCTGTGAAACTGGCAGCTAAGCTAAGGAGCCTGGGAAAAGAGTTCTCCATGGACATCATAGGTGACGGCTCGCTGAAGGACAGTCTTGATTCCATGGTGACAGAGGCAGGACTTTCGGACTGCGTTAATCTTGCAGGCGGGAAAAGACCTTCTGAAGTCAGGAAATACATGGCGGAGGCGGATATATTTCTTTTCACCAGCAATTATCTGGAGGGCTGGGGCGCCGTGGTGAACGAAGCCATGTCCTGTGGCTGTGCTGTTGTGGCATCAGCTGAGGCGGGAGCTGTTCCATTCCTTATCAGTGATGGGGTAAACGGCCTTGTCTACAGGGATGGAAGCTACGAGGATTTTGAGAAAAAGGCTCTGTCGCTGTTTGAGGACAGGAAGAGAATAGAGAGTATTGGTCACAGAGCGGCTGAAACCATAGAGAAAACCTGGAATGCCAAAGTGGCAGCAGGGGAACTGGTGCGTTTTTGCAGGGAGTATTTTGAATGCGGAAATCCCGTGCCGGCCGGTGAAGGACCAATGAGCAGGGCACAGGTTATCAAGGCACCGGGATTTGGACGTACTCTGGAAGAAAAAAACCGGTTGGAGTAAATAAATGAGATTTATCGACAAGCTGTTGGATGCGGAAGCTGAATACTTTAAAGTCAGGTTCAGAATGGTGGACCTGATTTTTGCTGCCGTGATGCTGGCGCTGGGACTGATCTTCAGGCTTTCCCTCTATGACATAGCTTCGGGGGACTACACTTTGTCTTTTGCCGACTGGATGAGGGAATGCCATGAAGCGGGCGGATTTGCATATCTTGGGATACAGCCGGGGATATCCGATGCCAGCACCTTCGACTACAACTGCATGTTTCAGTATATTATCGTGCTGCTTCATTACATCGGCGGCGGTGTGAATGACATGTATCTGGTAAAGACAGTATCGGTGATCTTTGATGTTGTCTGCGCCATAACCATCGGAAGGATTACATATGAGGTGACTTTCGGGGATGTGAGAAAATCGATACTTGCCTTTGGATGCATCATGTTCCTGCCAACGTCAGTGCTTAACAGCGGCGCCTGGGCTCAGAATGATGCAATCTTCGGAGCGTTTCTTCTTTTGGCATTTCTGCATTTTGTGAAGGGTAACAGCAACAGGGGCTTTATCTACCTGGCCATCAGCTACAGCTTCAAGCAGCAGGCTGTTTTCCTGCTTCCCTTCATTATCATCCTGTGGCTGAAAAACAAGATCAGGCTAAGGTACGTGTTCTGGGTGCCGGTAATATACGTGCTTTCAACAATACCGGCTGTTATTGCAGGAAGGAACTTCGGCGAACTTCTCGGAATCTACGGCAATCAGGCTCAGATGTTTTCCAGACTTTCCATGAATTATCCCAGTATTTACACCATTATCACAGGGAAGATCGATGTAGACACCAGGAAGATGGTGATACATGCGGGGGTTATTTGCACTGTGGCTATCCTTGGTGCTCTGGCTTATGTGATCAGAAACAAAAAGTTTAAGGTCACAGGCGACTATATGGTGACTCTGGCGATATTCACCATCCTGCTTTGCTGTTTCTGTCTTCCCACAATGCATGAAAGATACGCCTATGTGGCAGAACTTCTGGCGGTGGTATACGCTATGCTTAATTATAAAAGAGTGGCAGTCTGCATCTTTTTGCAGGTTATAGCTATGATCACCTATACAAGATTTTTGTTCGGCTCTACAGTTACAATCCTGTGGCCGCTGACAGTGGCCATGCTGGTGATAATGCTGGCAGTGGGCCGCGATCTGTATCTCCAGATGAAGGTCCCGGAGGAATCCAATGACTGATTTTAACAAGAAGATAACGGTAATCATACCTGCATATAATACAGAGAAGCTGGTAAAAAAGTGTGTGGCTTCGGTGCTTGCGCAGGACTACCCGGCAGATTTGCTGGAAGTCATTGTTGTTGACGACGGCTCAACTGACGGGACTGCAAAGATTTTGGATGAAATGGCCGTGGAACACAGAAATCTTACGGTCATCCACAAGGAAAACGGAGGCTCAAGCAGCGCCAGAAATGTGGGGCTTTTGGCGGCCACCGGAGATTACGTGGGCTTTGTAGACAGTGACGACTTTGTATCCGAGGATATGTACAGTACCATGATGGCAGCAGCAATAGAGCACGATGCGGACATGGTACAGGCTTCAAGGGATGAGATAGCAGAGGATGGCTCAAAGCTTCCGGATGTTGTTATTCCGCCTTCCATGATAACGGAAGTTGCGCCAATTGAGCACCTCAGGACTCTTTTAATGCACACTGGAGATGCATCTTTTTGCACGAAGCTTACAAAAAGGAGCCTTTTTACCAAGGACATGAAGTTCCCGGAGGGAGAACTCAACGAGGATTTCTACCTGATGATACATATGCTGGAGAAGGTTAACAGACTGATCATCCTTCCGCAGCAGTTCTACCATGTGTTTTACAGAACCGGAAGCAACTCCAGAAAGACAAAGGAGGACAAGGATTATTTCCCCTCTGTGTTTACAGATATCGTCAGGAATGCCGATGTCGCGCTTGAGCTTGTCAAAAGAAATCATCCTGAACTCACGGAGGTTGCGGAGCGCTTTGGCTATGTTCAGAGGCTGGATTATCTTCTTCACATACCTGTCTCAAAGATGACAAAGGACAACGAATTCTACAATTCGGTGGTTTCCTATGTGCGTAAAAACATGTCTTCCATAAAGAGGAATCAGTACCTTACAGGGAAGCAAAAGACCTATCTGAAGGTGCTGGCACCGGCTCCGAAACTGGTTAGAAAAATCCATGCAAAACTGCGAGGGGTCTGAGCTTATGAAGAAAATTATATTTGGATTTATTCTGGCCCTTTCGCTGATTGTGAGCATATGTTATGGAATTCAGAAAAGCGGCTATCATGAGGATGAATATTATACCTACTACTCCTCCAACAGGAGCATCGGCCTTTACCAGCCGGACAGAGAATGGCAGGATCGGCAGACCATACTTGATGAGTTTGCGGTAAAGCCCGGGGAGGGCTTTAATTACGGGATGGTGAAGCTGGTCCAGAGCTGGGATGTTCACCCGCCCTTTTATTATTTTATCTTCCACACTCTGTGCAGCTTTGTGCCGGGACAGTTTTCCAAGTGGCCGGGACTTATCACCAATTTAATAGCTTTTGTTATTGCTTTTATTTTCCTGTGTCTTCTCATGGAAGAGCTGCGGATACCGCTTCCGCTGGAGATACTAACACTGGTGTTCTGGGGGCTTAATCCTCAGACGGTTTCCTGTAATCTTCTTATAAGGATGTATGCATGGCTTGGAGCGGCAGTTATGGCCTGCGCCTATTTCCATGTGAGACTGATCAAGCGATGGGATGAGCTGAGTGCAGAGACCGGCGGCGCGAAGCGCGGAGGTGCGAAGCCCGGAACCGGAAAGCCCGGCGGCGAAAATGCCGGTTTCGAAAAGCCCGGCTCCGAGGGCGTGAGTGGATACCTGAAGGGGCTTGTTCTTAAGGGGTTCCTGCCTATTGCGATTGTTTCATACCTTGGTTTTTTGATCCAGTACTTTTATATTTTCTTCTTTGTATGTATCGGAGCGGTTTGCGCCTTCTGGCTTTTGTTTAAAAAGCAAAAAATTAAAGAAGGATTTATTTATATTGGAATATGTGCAGCAAGCTTACTGCTTGCCGTGGCCACATACCCCTCGGCTCTTCGTCATATGTTCGGCGGCTACAGAGGCACAGGCGCCTCAGGAAGCCTTTTTGATATAAATAACACCTGGATGCGAATTTCCTTCTTCATGGGACTTCTGAACGACTTCGTGTTTGGCGGAGGCCTGGTGGTAATAGCGCTGATTCTTTTCCTGGGTATTGCCTACGGAATCGGTCTTCGTAACAAGAAGGCAAGAGGAATACTAAACAGCCGCTATGACGGGCTCTCAAATATGACTTCGCCGGCCCCTGCAGAACTAAAATTCGGACCGGAACTGGTGGCCCTGACAGTTGGTGCCTTCGGCTATTTCCTTTTAACCTCCAAGACTGCCCTTTTGGTGGGGGCAGCCTCCAACAGATATGAGATGCCAATCTACGGACTCCTTATCTTTTTGATATTCCTTGATGGCTACTACGTGCTGTCAAAGCTTGGCAACAGAACGCTTCTGTGGGTCATGGGAGCCGTGATGCTGGCCTTTCTGTTTAAGGGGCTCATAAATGACGGCAGAGTGCTGTTTCTATACCCGGAGGACAGGGAAAAGATGGCATACGCAGCCGCCAACTCCAAGGAAGTCGCCGTTGTCATGTTCAATCCCGCAACACCTCAGAACGTGTGGAGATTAACAGACGAGCTCCTGGAATATCCCAGGGTCTTTTACATGGACGAGGAGAACCTCGACAAGATAACGGACACCGAGGTCATGAGCGCAGATAAGATCGTACTTTACGCCGCGGACGACGATTACCAGAAGGATGCCTTCGACAACCTTAAGACCTGCTCCGGACTTGAAAATATTAAGTGGATCGCCACCGAAGATATGTGGAACACCTATGAGCTTACCCCGTGAGTTAAAGAGTGAAACATTGTGAATGGTTCTTCTTGACTCCTTCAGGGCGCCGGAGATAGACTTTCACCGGCGACTGCAGAGAGCTTTAGTCTCCGGATGACTACTCAAATGGTAAAAATAATACCATGACTCTAATAAAGCTGGTTTTGGTATTACATTTAGACCTCATTAACCCGGTCTAACAGGCATTTTGTAGTAACAACAGACGTATAAGACAGCTTTGGTATTATTTTTGTAATACCATGACACGAGTTTTTGAGGGCTTGGTACTATTTTCGCCATCAAGTGCTTGCTATAATGATCCGTCGATCCCGCCCCGGGACACATTACACCTAACTCCCGCCGCGAAATGATCCATCGACCACGCCCCGGGGCTCATTTTTGACACTACAGTCATCCTACGTTATAATCAATTAGTTAAATTATCATTAAAATAAGAGGGATTTATAAATGGAAAGATCAATACTTGATAACAAGACGATCCTCGTTACAGGTGGAACAGGTTCTTTCGGACATTGCTTCACTGAATATCTGCTCCAGCACTACAACCCCAAGAAGATCATTATCTACTCAAGGGATGAGTACAAGCAGTTTACTATGTCCAACGAGAAGATTTATAGAGATAATGCAGAGAAGATGCGTTTCTTCATCGGAGATGTGAGAGATGGCGCAAGACTTGAGAGAGCCTGCGAGAATGTGGACTATATCATCCATGCAGCAGCTCTTAAGCAGGTTCCCGCCTGTGAATACAACCCCGATGAGGCTATCAAGACCAATATCAACGGAGCGCAGAATGTTATCAATGCTGCTCTTAACACCGGTGTTTCAAGGGTTGTGGCTCTTTCCACTGACAAGGCTGTTAATCCCGTGAACCTCTACGGTGCAACCAAGATGGTTTCAGATAAGCTCTTCATCGCAGCCAATGCCTATGCCGGCGCCAAGGACATCAATTTCTCCATCGTTCGTTACGGCAATGTGGCCGGAAGCCGCGGTTCTATCATTCCTTTCTTCAAGAGCCTTATTGAGAAGGGCGAGAAAGAGCTTCCCATCACCGATTACAGGATGACAAGATTCTGGATCAGCCTTCCTCAGGGCGTTGAGCTGGTTCTTAAGGCTCTGGCAGAGGCCAAGGGCGGCGAGACCTTCATCAGCAAAATCCCTTCATTCCATATCAAGGATCTGGCAGAGGCTATGTGCCCCGGAATCGGAACCGTTGAAGTTGGTATCCGTCCCGGCGAGAAGCTTGATGAGTGCATGGTAACTACAGAGGATGCACCTTTCACCTACGAATTCGACAAGCACTTCGTAATTTATCCTCAGGTAACCTTCAATGAGTGGCAGACTCCCGATCCCGCAGGCAAAAAAGTTCCTGACGGATTCTACTACAGCTCAGGCAACAACACAGAGTGGATGAGCGTTGAGGAGATCAGAAACAGACTTTCAGAGGCAGTTGATCACTAAGCTGCCGTAGCAATATATACATAAGCTGCAAACAAATCGGAAGCACCAGGTCTTTTAGCGGCCGATGCTTCCTTTTTACGATAGGGGAGAGGTATGAAACTCAGTGTTGTTGTGCCTGTTTATAACATGGCATCTGAGGGAAAACTTGAATATTGCCTGGACAGCCTGGTTTCACAGACTCTGGAAGCTGGAAGCTACGAGATCATCGCAGTGGACGACTGCTCCACCGACAACTCCTACGAGATTTTAAAAGATTATCAGGACAGATACCCGGACCGTTTCATAGCTATCCATTCGGAAAAGAACCTTCACCAGGGTGGAGCCAAGAATATAGGCCTTGCAATTGCAAAGGGCGAGTGGCTGGGCTTTATCGACGCAGATGACTGGATAACTCCGGACTATTATGAGAAGCTCATAAATAAGGCGGAGGAGACCGGTGCCGACATGGTGGGTTGTGATTATAACCTGACCCATGAGCACAGCTTCAAGGTTGGACAGATAGTCCACAACAACAACTTTGAGCAGACCGGAGTCATGGACAGGGAGAAATACAAGAAGCTCCTTATTGAAACCGGAAGCCTGGTGGTTAAGATCTACAGGCGAAACCTGATCCTGGGAGACTATGTCCCCGGAACCAAAGACAAGCTGAGTGTTTTCCCGGAGAACATCTT
>JAILFT010000073.1 GCA_024697425.1 Butyrivibrio sp.
TGTCAGCGCATATCCGAAGTCTGCTCCAACCAGAAGCCATATGGCAATGGTCAAAAGAGCTATCACTATAACCGCAGGTACGAATACAGCAGATACTCTGTCGGCAATCTTGGCTATGGGAGCCTTAGTGGCTGCAGCATCGCTTACCATCTGAATGATCTGGGAAAGAGTTGTGTCTTTGCCAACCCTTGTGGCACGGCATTTCATGAAACCCGAACTGTTGATTGTAGCTGCGGAAACTTCACTGCCAACATATTTGTCAACGGGAATGCTCTCACCTGTAAGTGCAGCTTCATTTACCGCACTGTTGCCCTCAATTACAACACCGTCTACAGGAATGCTCTCACCGGGTCTTACAACAAAAATATCACCAACTTTGACCGACTCGATCGGTGTCTCTTTCTCTTTACCGTAGGAGTCAATGATCACTGCGGTTTTAGGGGAAAGCTTCATAAGGCTTTTTATGGCATCCGTAGTCCTTCCCTTACTCATTGCTTCCAGCATTTTTCCCACTGTGATAAGAGTAAGGATCATTGCGGCGGATTCAAAGTACAGATCATCCTTGCCGCCGATCATGGCAAATACGCTGTAAATAAAGGATGCTCCGCTTCCAAGGGCTACCAGGGTATCCATATTGGGCGCTCTGTGTATAAGTCCCTTAAATCCGCTTATAAAGAATTTTCTGTTGATAAACATTACGATGAGGGCAAGTACCATCTGCACCAGGCCCATGGCCATCATATTGTCATGCATGAAGGCCGGCACAGGGAAATGAAGCATCATATGCCCCATGGAGAAGTACATGAGAACCAGAAGGAATCCCACCGAAAGGATCAGCCTCTTTCTTAGCTTTGGAGTTTCCGTATCCTTAAGTAGGTCCTCGGAATTTTTCTCTTCAAGAGGCGCAGCCCCATATCCGGCTTTCTCAACAGCTTTGATGATCTCGTCCGAAGTGGCACTTCCTTCTACCGCCATTGTATTTGTAAGAAGATTTACATTGCATGCATCCACGCCCTCAAGCCCGCTTACAGCCTTTTCTACCCTTGCCTGACATGCGGCGCAGCTCATGCCTGTAATGTTGTATTTATCCATATTCTGTCTCTCTTTTAATTTCTTATATTAATAGGTTAGCACTGTTTAACAATCAAAGGTATAATACCCTATATTCCATTTAATTGCAAACAACATATTTATATGATTAAAATACAGCAAAAAATAATGATTACATATTCGAAAATAGTGCTATTATATTATCTGGTAACTTACAAACTAAACGCTTATAAAGGAGTTGGATTTATGAAATTATTTGTCGACACAGCCAATATCGAAGAGATCAGAAAAGCTAATGACATGGGAGTTATCTGCGGTGTTACTACAAACCCTTCTCTCATTGCCAAGGAAGGCCGCGATGTATATGAAGTGGTAAAAGAGATCGCTTCTATCGTAGACGGACCTATCAGCGGCGAAGTTAAGGCAACTACAACAGATGCTGAGGGCATGATCGCTGAAGGCAGAGAAATTGCAAAGCTTCACAAGAACATGGTTGTTAAGATCCCTATGACAATCGAGGGACTTAAGGCCTGCAAGGTTCTTTCAAGCGAAGGAATCAAGGTTAACATGACACTTATCTTCACAGCTAACCAGGCTCTTCTTTGCGCAAGAGCAGGCGCTGCATTCGTAAGTCCTTTCCTTGGAAGACTTGATGATATCAGTGTTCGCGGAACAGATCTCATCTCAGAGGTTGCTGAGATCTTCAACATCCACAATATCCAGACAGAGATCATTGCTGCATCAATCCGTAACCCTATGCACGTAACAGACTGCGCTCTTGCAGGTGCTGACATCGCAACAGTACCTTACAAGGTAATCGAGCAGATGACACATCATCCTCTTACAGATGCCGGTATTGAGAAGTTCCAGAAGGACTATCTTGCAGTATTTGGTGAGTAATCCTTAGAACTTAATGCGTGATTTAAAAGCAAAAGCTTCACCTTCCGTCATGGTCGGTGAAGCTTTTTTAGTTAACATATTTCTTATTCAGTTCTATCCACTCGTTAAGAGTCAGCGGAGTGTAGTCCGATCTCATACAGAAGCAGTTGATCATATTGCAGGGTATAAGGCTCTGATGCTCGCTGTGTATGGGATAATACTCTGTAGACTGTACTTGTCTTATAAATTTCTGCATCAGCACTTCGTCCCTGGTCTCATGTACATGCCCGTAAAGCATGTAGGTCTTGGGGGACTTATTGTGGCGAAGTCTGTACTGCCCGTTGTAGAACATGATAGGATAATGGCTGAGTACCACCTGTTTCTGAGAATCTGTAATCTCACGGTAATTGTCCACCCACTCAAGTCTTGAAAGATCAAACTCCTCAGATTTAAGATACTTGTCGTGATTACCGACTATAAGGCATATCTTGCCCTTAAGTCTGTTTAAGAGTTCATTGGTCTCCTTCGCCTTGCCAAGGGAAAGATCCCCTACCACAATAACGGTATCTGAGGCAGTAACCCGTTCATTCCATTTATTTATCATGTATTCATTCATCTCTTCCGCATCGGAAAAGCCCCTCATATCCATCTTGGTATTCAGGGCCCCATGAAAGAAATGACAGTCAGCAATATAATAGATCATCCGGTATTACCTTAAATCTCCTCCGTCATCATGCAAAAGCTTATCAGAGGGCTGATCCGCAGCAGTTGTAGCCAGCTCGTCGCACCTCTCGTTCTCCGGGTGTCCGGCGTGTCCCTTAACCCAGGTCCAGGTGATCTTATGGGGCTTCGCAGCCTCTAAAAGTCTCTTCCACAGTTCCACATTTTTAACAGGTTTTTTGCCTGCAGTCTTCCATCCGTTCATGATCCACTTGGGGATCCATGCCTCATTAAAAGCGCTGATAACATACTTCGAATCCGAGATCATCTCCACTTCGCAGGGCCTGTTAAGAGCCTCAAGACCAACGATTGCTCCCATAAGCTCCATGCGGTTGTTGGTGGTCTTATCGTATCCCGCGCTTATCTCCTTGACGTGGAGCTCGCCCTTGGGATCCGTGTATTTAAGTACTGTTCCGTATCCGCCGGGGCCGTCTGGGTTTCCCCTGGCAGATCCGTCGGAATATATAGAAACCTTCATGCAATTACCTTCTTATAGATCATATTTTTTCCAGGTGCCGGTAGAAAGAAAATCATCGGCCATTTTCTGGGCATCCTCAACGATGCTGTCCTCATATCCAAGGACCTTTAACAGCTTAATGGCGTTTCTGTTGGTGGCAGGACCTGTCTTGATCCTGTAATCGAACTTAACGTCATTATCCGTAACTGTACCTTCAAAATGATACAGCTCAAAATCATCGTGCAAAAGAGCTGTCAGCTCAATATCATGGGTTGCGGCAAAGCACAGAACATTTGCATCTGCAAAGCGTTTCAGTATCTGGGTAGAAGCCGCGATCCTCTCCACGGTATTGGTTCCCCTAAGGACCTCGTCCACAAAGCACAGGACCTTATTACCCTCTTTGGAAGCTGCATCAAGAATCCTCTTAATGGACTTGATCTCCACAATGTAATAACTGTCGCCTTCAAAGATATCATCCTTAAGTGCCATTGAGGAATATATCCTGTAAAAAGGAGCCACATACTCTTTTCCAAGGACCGTATGTATTGACTGTGCCATGATGGTGTTTATGGCACAGGTCTTAAGGAAAGTCGATTTGCCGGAAGCATTTGATCCGGTCAAAAGAACTCCTGACTTTACGCTGATATCGTTGGCAACGGGCTCAGATATAAGGGGATGACACAGCTCTTTTCCCTTATACTCATCTCCTGTAAACTCAGGAAGAACGTACTTTCCTTCAAAAGATGCTCTGAAGCATGCAATGGAAGTTTCAGCATCTATACGCCCCGTAATCTCAAGGATCTTATCAAGCCTGTCCTTTTTCTTCATGATCTCACGGAACATCTGATTGAACTTTATAAGGTCAATATGAGTGACCATTCTGATGTAATCCAGGAGAAGATCCAAGGGATTGCCCGAGCCTGTACCGCCGCCCATGGGAGCCATCACTATAGATGAGCCTGCATTAAAGGCATTAAACTCCCTGGATATGTCTTTCAACTCATCTATATCTGCCTTAAATTCATCGTTCTTTATTCCGGAAAATCTGTCGATGGATTTAATGACTCTCATGATATAGCCGTAGGTCACAAGATAAGGGTCAACGTCGGATTTTATCCTGAAATAGCTTATGATGTTAACAGCCATAACAGCAAGAACGCATATAAAGCCTATCCCGAAATTAAAAAAGCACAAGGCTATAGAAGCAAGAAGGAGGATATCCAACAGGTAATGTACCAAATTGCTCCTGCCGGCATTTCCCTTTTCAAGGTAGTCCAGATAATCATAGATGGAATAACGGCTTGGACGGCCTATATTCTTAAAGATCACCTGAAGCTTGTGGCGTAGGGTCTCATCTTCCATAAGAAGCTGTACCTGCTTTTCCAGGCTCACGAAGTCATCGGTCTGCCCGGGAGTCCTTAGCATGTAATACAGGTATTCCTCTCCCGCAGCTGATAAGCTGTAGTTCATCCTCTTAAAGACACCGTCCATGTTAAGGTCATTCCAGGTTGTATCATCAATCTGGAAATCTGCCGGGTGATTCTTGTAATACCCGGTAACATGATCCATATCCCCATCTTTGTAGCTGCGCTTTGGAGGCTGGCCGTAATTCTTTATGAGTATGTTTTTGAGATATTTTTCTGAACTTAACTTATCGCGGAGCCCAAGTATTGCAGCTACAACAACAAATGCCAGAACGATCAGAATTATTGACAGTGCTTCCATTTAGTTACCGTATATCCTTCTTGAAATTTCTTCGGCCTTCTCATATATCTTTGAAGGCTCTTCTCCGATATTGAACTTTCCGTTCTCGTAGCGTATGATGCCCCCTATCATTGTCATCATCACATTCTCTTTACTTCCGCTGTAAACAATGTTCTTCTGAATATTGTTAATAGGCTGCATATTGGGTCTTGAAAGATCCAGCATGATAATATCTGCAAGCTTGCCTTCTGCGATGCAATCCGCATCCTTAAGTCCCATGGCGTAAGCTCCGTTGACTGTGGCCATCTTAAGAACTTCAAGGGCATCTACGCTTGATGCATCATGGTCACGAAGCTTTGCAAGACCGGTAACCAGGAACATCTCTCTGAACATGTCAAGGCAGTTGTTGCTGGCAGGTCCGTCGGTACCAATGGCTACAGGGATTCCCTCTCTTAAGTAATCGGAAATTGGCGCAATGCCGCTGGCAAGCTTAGTGTTGGAACCGGGATTGGTAACAACATAAATGCCGCGCTTTTTCATAAGCTCCCAGTCCTTCTTGTCAGTCCATACCATGTGGTATCCGCCTCCGCCATAGTCAAAGAGGCCAAGACTGTCCAGAAATTCCACAGGAGACATTCCGTATCTCTCCATGCATTCCTGGGTTTCAGACTCGGTTTCCTGAACATGGAGCCAGAAAGGCGCCTTATATTTGTGAACCAGCTTTGAAGCTTCCTGAAGCAATTCTTTTGAACAGGTATATTCTGCGTGAACTCCGAGAATAAAGGAATTGTATTCGTCCCTTCCGTTGATCTCGTTATAATAGCGCTCTAAAAGTTCGATGGACTGGCTGAAATTATTGACACAGCTTGTCTGAACGCATCTGAAACCGCAGTCTCTGAAGGCATCAGCAACAGAGAACGGGGTAAGATACATCTCAAAGGCAGCAGTCATGCCACTTGTAAGATACTCCATGATGGCGATCTTACTTAAGTGGTAGATATCATCGGCAGTCATCTTGGCTTCCACAGGGAAAATCTGCGTACCAAGCCAGTCCTGCAAAGGAAGATCGTCAGCCTTGGATCTCATAAGAGTCATTGCTGAATGGGTGTGGGCATTCTTGAATCCCGGCATCAAAAGGTTTCTGTGACAGTCAATCTCCCTGTCCCAGACAAGAATTGCATCCTTGTGAGTATTGCAGTAATCAAGAGCTTCCTCCTCAGTACCTGCGAAAATGATCCTGTCACCGCTTACCCATACTTCTCCATCGAAGATATCCTGACCGGGCTGCATTGTCAGAATTCTTGCATTGTAGAATCTTGTTCTCATGCTTTTTTCTCCAATACATCCATAGATTTAAATCTCTTGATAGATTCGGTTACAAGCTTGGTGAAAAGAGGTGCTGCCTTATCCGCAGCCTCCTGAACCTCCTCATGGCAAAGAGGCACATCGCTGATGCCTGCGGCAAGGTTGCTGATGCAGGAAACACCGCAGATCTTCATTCCCATATGGTTTGCTGCGATTGCTTCGTTTACGGTACTCATACCCACTGCTGAAACACCAAGTCCTGCAAGAAGTCTTATCTCTGCGGGAGACTCAAAGGAAGGTCCTGTAAGCTGGCAGTATACGCCCTCCTGAAGCTTTATTCCGTTGTCATTGGCAACGGACTTTATGATCTCCTGAAGATCCTTGTCATAGACATTGGACATATCAGGGAATCTGGGTCCCAGCTCGTCAAGATTTGCTCCGATAAGAGGGTTAGGTGCAAAGATTGAGACATGATCTGTAATCAGCATAAGGTCGCCTGCAGAGAATCCCTTTCCAAGGCCGCCTGCTGCATTTGTCAGGAAAAGAACCTTCGCTCCCAACATATGCATAAGTCTTGCGGGAAGTACAACATCGGTAATGTCATAGCCCTCATAGAAGTGAACTCTTCCCTTCATGCACACAATCTTAACGTCATCAAGATATCCGAAAATGAACTTTCCGTCATGTCCGGGTACTGTGGAAACAGGAAATCCAGGGATATCTCTGTAGCTTATCTCACATTCAATTTTGATATTCTCAGCGTAGTTGCCAAGGCCTGAGCCAAGAACCAGTGCCACATCAGGCACAAAATCAGTCACCTTTCTTACTGCTTCCTTACAGGCTACAAGCTTCTCATAAACTGCATTTCCCATAAATTCAATCCTCTCTTTACTTGTATTTTAAAAATATGAATTCATACAAAAGTTCTTTTTGCATACTGTTACAGTATAGCATATATCGGGGCTTATTACTGTCTTTAATCCTCAGGTAATATCCCCTTCTTCATCTTCCGTAGGTTCAGCATCAGCAGCATGCTGTACCTCGATTTCCTCTTCTTCACTATCGGCTGTATCAAACGCATCATCCATCGGAATATCAAGATAAGGGTTCTCAAGATCCGCATAGAAAACAGGCTGCAGCATATTCTTTATGGCATCGGTAAACACACTCTTCATTCCGCCCTTGATAAACCTGTTGATTATGGCAGATTCAAGGCCTGCTCCCTCAATGTTAAAGTTATCCATGGCTTCCATAAGCATACCTGTGCCCGGAGTCTCCGTCATCCTAAGCTCAATTCTGTTCATATCTGCCGGATCAAAGTATATATTAAGCGACCTTGAACATGCTTCTTCCACGAAGTACAGGTCATTTCTTAGAACTATGCGGTTATACTCATCTCTTTTCACCAGGGACTTTACAACTACCTTATAGTTCTCGCTGTGCATGTTGATGTCACTGACATAGTTTGCACCGTCGAAGCCAAGTTTTAATCTGAAGATAGCCTCTCCTTCATATACGTCCATATAGAAGGCGTTTTCCTTAGTTACCCTGAAGCCGATACTCCTTATACCGTCGGTAAAATTGTTGTGGACTATCTGCATCATCAAAGGAAACAGTCCAAGTCCTGAGGTCTCAAAATCGTACTTAAGACCGTCAAGATTTCTTATCCAGCTGTGAAGCAGCTGCTTTTCGTTTCTTGCATCCGCTTTAAGAAGCAAATCCGGTCTGTCGTTGTCTTTCCCCGGGAGTATTCTGGTAACCGACCTCTTGTGGCCTCCGCTCATCCTGACCCTTCTGTTTTTCCAGCCTCCGCTGCAGATTGAGGGAAAAGACCTGCTTCTTCCGTCGAAGGATCTGCACAGAGCCTTCAGCTGAGTAAGGCTTGAAAAATCCTCAGGCAGTGGCTCATCCGAGGGTTTTATGACATCCTTCATATAATTTCTGATGGTGGTAGCCATGGAACTTGTCTGGAACAGTTCCTGATTGCCTCCGTTTGTGACAATCACCATATCAATATCGGGATATACAAAGACATTCTGTCCCAGCATTCCGTTATAGGCATAGGATCCGGGCCTGTCATCATTTATCCAGAGTTGATACCCGTAGTGTTTATTGTCCTCTCTGTCGGTCTCTATCTGCCATGAAGTGGACTGCTCAACCCATTCCTCTGATACAATCTGCGTTCCGTTCCAGTTACCTTTATTCAGGTACAGCTGTCCAAGTTTAGCCATATCCTCAGCTCTTATGAACAGTCCCCATCCTCCTTTGGTTATACTCTGGGGACAGCTCTCCCAGAAAACTCTCTTGATACCCATGGGATCGAATATCCTCTCTTTGCAGAAATCAAAGAGAGATTTGCCGGTTATCTCGGTGACTATCGCCGATAGCATATAAGTGTTCATGCTGTTGTATTCAAATCTGGTTCCGGGCTCAAATTTAAGAGCTGATTCCAGATAGCTCTTTCTCCAGTCATTACCCGAAAGAGCTCCCGCCTCATTAAACTCAACCCCTGCTGACATATTAAGAAGGTTCTGGACAGTGATGGATTTTTTGAAGAATCCAAAAGGGCTAAGCTTTGAGCCAAGCACATCCTGAAGCCTTGTATCCAGCGACAGCTTCTCTTCATCGATAAGGATGCCTATCGCCATTCCCACAATACTCTTGCACATGGAATACGATACATGCCACATATCCATATCAAAGGGTTCAAAGGCACATTCGGCAATGACATAGCCGTGTCTTAAGGCCATGAATTTGTGTATATTGGAACCTTTATCTTTACTAAGAGTCCTCAAAATGTCGCAGAAAAAAGCAGAACTTACGCCCTGGGATTCCGGTGACCGCCGCTCAAGTGCAGTCTCTCCTGTGTAGGTATGACCGTGAAATGCAGTTTTCTGCGGATTGTAATCCACTTTACTGATCTCACCGGTCTCCCTTGCAAGGAGTTTTAACAGTAATTCCCCTACGTAACGTTCTGCTTTTGGCATTTAAGTATAACCTCCAAAGAAGCTTATTTTGTTTTAAGCGTCCTCATGGAGTTCAAGATAGCAATCACGGCAACACCAACATCACCGAAAACCGCAAGCCACATTGTGGTAAGTCCCAGTGCTCCCAGGACAAGTATGATAAGCTTAACCGAAAGAGCAAATACTATGTTCTCTCTTACTATCCTTACGGTCTTTCTTGCTATTCTGATAACTGAAGATATCTTCCTGATATCATCGTCCATTATGACGATGTCAGCTGCCTCAATGGCTGCATCCGAGCCAAGAGATCCCATGGCAAATCCAACATCTGCTCTCATAAGGACAGGGGCATCATTGATCCCGTCTCCGACAAACGCTAGTCTATTCCCATTATCCTCTTTTGAAAGCATTTTTTCAACAGCAGCAACCTTGTCAGCAGGCAAAAGACCCGCCATTACATCGTTGATTCCGACTTTATCCGCAACGTGCTGTGCAATGTCCTTATTGTCTCCCGTGAGCATGACAGCTCTTTTTACGCCCAGATCATAAAGCGATGCTATTCCCTCGCTTATGCCATCCTTGATAGCGTCCTCGATGACAATGGCACCAAGGTATTGTCCGTCATAGGATACATGCACAACCGTACCTGCAGCCTCATCAAGAAGTCCGATACCCGACTTGGCTCCTGCGAATTTTTCCTTACCAACCTTAAGCTCTTTTCCCTGAAGGATTGTAGAAACACCGTTTCCGGCGATTTCCTTGCTTGAGCCCTCATCTATGGCTGAAAGATCGGGTTCACTTCCGGTCTTCTCCTTATAACACTGAAGGATAGAGCGGGCTATTGGGTGATTGGAAAGGGCCTCTCCGTAGGCTGCCATCTCAAGAAGCTGGTCCTTGGAAATGTCTACCGAAGATGAAGGATAGATCTCTCCAACCTTAAACTCACCCTTGGTGATGGTTCCGGTCTTATCAAAAACAACTGTATCTATTCCGGCAGCAGCCTCAAGGAAGTTGCTTCCCTTAACCAGCACACCGTTTCTTGATGATGCTCCGATTCCTCCGAAGAATCCCAGAGGAACAGAGATAACAAGTGCGCACGGACAGGATACTATCAGGAATATGCAGGCTCTTCTGATGCTGTCGGCAAATGCCATATCAGTAAAAAGAGGCGGCAATATTGCCAGAAGTACGGCTCCGATAGTAACTACAGGAGTGTAATATCTTGCAAACCTTGTGATAAAGTTCTCCATCCTGGACTTCTTGTTGCTGGCATTTTCCACCAGCTCAAGGATTTTGGCAACAGTGGAGTTCTCGTAGTCCTTCTCAACTCTTACCTTCAGGATTCCTTCTCCGTTGATGCATCCGCTTATTACCTGATCACCTGCGGTGGCTCTTCTTGGAACTGATTCGCCGGTAAGAGCTGCGGTATCTATAAAAGATTCTCCCTCAATAACAACGCCGTCTACAGGAATCTTCTCTCCTGCTCTCACAAGGAGAATATCGCCAACGGAAACGCTCTCGGGATCTGTCTCTTCGACGCTTCCGTCTTCTCTGATGATATTGGCAGTCTCCGGAGCGATGCTCATTAGATCTGAAATGGACTGCCTTGATTTACCTACAGCATAGCTCTGGAACAGCTCGCCCACCTGATAGAAAAGCATTACCGCCAGCGCCTCCGAATATTCTCTTATTCCAAAAGCACCGAAGGTAGCGATCATCATAAGGAAATTCTCGTCAAATACCTGACCGTGGCTGATATTTATTGCAGCCTTTCTTATAACGTCATAGCCGATGATGATATAGGGAATCAGATAAATAATGAATTTTGCGATCTCAGGAACAGGCTCCAGAACTCCTGTCTTATCAAGAACAAGAAGTGCTATGAAAAGAACCAGCACAACTATTATTCTGTTTCTGACTTTCTTTTGTTTCTTGGTCATAATGATTGCCTTCTTATGCTTTCTCTATCTCGCAGTCAGGCTCAACCTTCTTGCAGGCCTTTACTGCATCATCAAATACTTTGTCAAAAATGTCATCAGCTGCTTCAAGTGTAAATTTCTGAGTCATAAAATTAACTCTTGCACTAACAACGCCTTCTATCTTCTTAACAGCTTCCTCCATCTTTGCTGCACAGTTTGCACAATCAACCTCGCATTTAAATGTTTTCTTCATAATTTCCACCTTTCCGCCTTAACCATGGCCTCATATTTTTTTTTATTTACTCTTCTATATGGTTTATTCCCTGATCTATGATGGTTCTTACGTGATCATCAGCCAGGTAATATATCATCTGCTTGCCGTCGCGTCTGCTTCCTATAAGTCTTCCTTGCTTAAGTATCTTAAGCTGATGGGAAATCGCCGACTGTGTCATGCCAAGTTCATCTGATATATCCTGTACACACATGTCCTTCTCAAACAACACGAACAATATTCTTATCCTTGTTGAATCACCAAAGACTTTGAAAAGCTCCGCCAGATCATAGAGCTTGTCATCATTTATTGTCATGTTCCCTCCTTTCACTGAATTTGGGTTTATGATGCATCTTTTTATAAAAAACGAAATCAACATATGAACATATGCTCATATGTTGATTTCAATATATTACTTGGTATTCACTTTGTCAACAGCAAAAAATCATTTAGTTATACCAGGTTGATAAAAAACAAAGAAGCCTCCCTAAAATGGTAGGCTTCTGATTAAACGAAAACTATCTTATCCTGTTACTTTTGTGCTCTTCTGCTCAAGGGATGTAGGCTCAAGAAGCTGAGTAAGCTTTGCGGCATTTGCTTCTTCCATGGCAGCCAGGATATCTCCGCGGTTCTCCACGCTCATCTGGGCCAGGATCTTAGCCACCAGTGTAATCTGGTTTTCTTTGACCATTTCGTCGAAGATTGCGGCAGCTCTCTTGGCTTTCATGCCGGAATAGGTCGTGGCAAAGGCTTTTATTGCAGCATCATCAAATTGATTCTTCACAAGTTTCTCGTAGATTGCAGCTGCTGTGTCGGGATCTATCATCTCATAATAGGTTACATAGGTCTCGGGATCCGGAGCATTTTCTCCGTAGACAATATCCTCAAAGAATTTGGCTCTGTCCTCATAGAACTGTTTCTGCTGTTTCTCAAAGGGCTCAAGCCTTGCAACTTCTGCCTGTAGTTTCTCTATGGTTGAAGCATAGCTGCTGTTAAGCTCCATCTCGGATTGAAGAGCCTGTTCCAGCCTTCTTATGTAAGCCATGGCTTCTTCCAGGGAAGTTATGGCACCTGTAGAAGCTCCTTCACCGCTTTCATCAGTAGCAACTTCAACTGTCACCGTATCTTTCTTGTTGTCTACCGACCCTTCCGGAAGTATCAGATTAAGGTAAGGAACATCTTTAATAAGAGGAGCAAGAATGTCAGATCCAAAGCCACCCACATCAAGCTTTACCAAAAGAGCCATGATAGCAAGCCAGATAAGGATGATCAGGAAAGTGATAACAAGGGTTGCAAGTCCGCCGGCGTCATCGCCGTTGATCTCTGCGGTTCTGTCTGCAAATTCTCTCTCCTTTTCCTTCTGGGCTTTTCTTTGCTCCTTGAGGGTTTTCTTATATTCTTTTTTGTCAGCTTTTAGCTTGGCCTTGGCCGCTTTAGGGTCATCAGGCGTATTTAGCAAGGTATTATCTGCCATTTAGTTATCTTCCCTCTGTCTTTGTCCGTATGTAAAGCTGGTACGCTGATCGTTTTCTTTGTATTCTTCCTGTTTCTGTTCCTCCAGGAATTCTGCAAAGGCCCTGTCTCTTAGGACTTCCTGCATCTTTCTCTCCTGGATATTGCGGGTCAGTTTAACCCTCACCTTCTCAACCTGGGATTCATATTGCTGTACCACCTGAGATTGGGCTTTGATCATAACATCTATCTGGGCAGTGGCATATTGGTTATCCAGTATATCCTGAATCTTCAAAGACTCGGCATTTCTAAGATCCTCTGCCTCCTGAAGATACTGGGCCTTACGTCTTACATATTCATCAAGAATATCAAGCTGTTTGTTGAGTTCTGCCTGAGCCATGGCAAATTCCATCTTGGTCTGGCTCTCGGTCTTTTGCTTGATATTCAATATGCTCTGCATACTGTAAACAAATCTTGCCATTTGCAAACTCCTTAATCATTGAAAATATCAAGAAGCTCTGCTCTGATCTCCTCAAAGGAGAATTTCTCATCCGTCTCCTGTGTAAGGAAAGCGTTTACTCTCTCTATCTTGGAAACTGCATAGTCAATATTCTTGTTGGCGCCGCTTCTGTAGGCTCCGATATTTATAAGATCTTCCGCATCATTGTAAGTGGCAAGTACAGTCTTAAGCTTTCCTGCTGCTTTCTTGTGCTCCGGATCTGCAATGGCAGACATACATCTTGAAATGCTTGCCAATACGTCGATTGCGGGATAATGGTTCTTTTGCGCAAGCTTACGATTAAGTACAATATGGCCATCCAGGATACCACGGGCTGTATCGGTAATGGGCTCATTCATATCATCACCGTCAACAAGGACTGTATAAAGACCTGTAATCGAACCCTTTCTGGAGCGGCCGGCCCTTTCAAGGAGCTTGGGCATCTCCGCGTAAACACTGGGTGGATATCCTCGGGAAACCGGAGGCTCGCCGCTGGCAAGACCGATTTCTCTCTGGGCCATGGAAAAACGGGTAAGGGAATCCATCATAAGAAGGACGTCCTTGCCTTTATCTCTGAAGTACTCAGCTATTGAAGTAGCTGTCTTGGCAGCCTTAAGTCTCTCAAGGGCTGGCTTGTCAGAGGTTGCACAGACCACTATGGATCTTCGCATACCCTCTTCCCCAAGGTCTCTTTCTATGAACTCACGGACCTCCCTGCCACGCTCTCCGATAAGGGCAATGACGTTTATGTCCGCCTGAGTGTTTCTCGCAAACATTCCAAGAAGTGTGGACTTACCAACGCCGGAACCTGCAAATATTCCAATACGCTGGCCTTTACCAACTGTTAAAAGGCCGTCCACAGCCTTAACTCCAAGAGAAAGAACTTCTGAAATAGGATCTCTAGTCATGGGATCCGGTGGCTGATTCTCAACAGAATAAGCAACACCTCCCTCAAGGGAGGTTCCCTGGCCGTAGCTGGTACCATCAATTCTTCCTAGTCCGTCCAGAGTCTTTCCAAGAAGTCCTTCACCTACGCTTACGCGAAGGGGAGAATCCGTGTTTTCTACAATACTTCCACTGCCAATGCCACTGGTGTTCTCATAGGGCATCAGCTGAACATGACCATCCTTAAAGCCTACAACTTCAGCCATGGCTGGTTTTGCCACAAACTCAGTAAGGGACTCATTGTCTTTTTTCTTGGGGTAGATAAGACAGATATCCCCAAGCTTGGCATCTGGTCCTGCCGACTCAATAGTAAGTCCTATTACATTGACCACCTTACCTCTGGTCCGGTAAAATGGAGCATTTTGCATCTTTTTGTATTTAGATAGATCAACTGACGAAACAAGCATAAATGTTCACCGTTATCTTCTTTTTCTGTCAAAGGACAAAAGCTTAAGTTTTCTGGATATCTCTGACAGTTCAACACCGAGGCTACAGTCAAATACACCGCTGTCAGACTCGATCATGCATTCATTTTCTTTAAGAAGCGGATCTTCAATAATCTCCATTGTGGTATTAGGAGAAGTAACACAGGCATTCAAAGTCTCTTTTTCATCCATGATGTCATCGTAGTCATCAGATGAAACATGAACAATCAGGTCATTTCCTGGCTCTATCCTTGAAAGAGTCGTCTTTAAGAGATGAAGGATTATCCCCTTGTCTTCCCTGAGCTCTATATTGAAATCATGCTCATAGA
>JAILFT010000136.1 GCA_024697425.1 Butyrivibrio sp.
CTCAGATGAGAACGGTAATCTTGCAGGCAGATACAACATCATGTCAATTCCAAGCTTCCTTATCTTCAAGAACGGCGAAGTTATTGACTCAGTGACAGGTGCTATGTCAGCAGATGCTCTTGCAGCAAGACTTGATGCAGCACTGTAAAAAATAAAAGGCGTGCGCACTAGATTGCGCACACCCTGGCGCCATTCATTTGGCGCCATCTCCCCCTCATATTATGAATAGGGTATTGCAGATACCCTCCTGGATATCAGCTTTCACCGGCTGATATCTGATTCCGCAGATGAGGCCAGATGTATAGCCTTTCACGTACTCTGACTTCCACCTGCGAAGATACTTTTTTTCCTCTCAAAGAACACTCATAACACAGGAAAACGCCCCGGGCTATGTCCGGGGCGTTTTCTTATTGTAGCCAAAACATGACACGGGGACGGTTCTGTTATCAGCTCCGACTCAGGGGCCTCCCCTTGGTCGGAGCTGACAACAGAACCGTCCCCGTGTCATGTTTATTCATTCTACCGGATACTTGCTGTCAAAGCAGGCCTTGCAAAGCTCAAGATTTCCAAGCATTTCCTTGAAATCCTCTATCTGAAGATACGCAAGAGAATCTGCTCCGATCCTCTGTCTGATATCTTCGTAGGAGTGCTCGGAAGCTATAAGCTGACCTGAGCTTGGAACATCTGTGCCATAGTAGCAAGGATACAGGAAAGGTGGTGCACTGATCCTTACATGTACTTCCTTGGCGCCAGATAGGCGAAGCATCTCGATGATATATTTCATGGTAGTTCCACGAACGATGGAGTCATCTATGAGGACTATCCTCTTATCTTTTACCACATCCCTAAGGACGTTTAATTTCATATGAACTGCAGAATTTCTTTCCTCGTCAGTGGGCTTGATGAAGCTCCTTCCAATATAGCTGTTCTTGTGAAAAGCAATGGCAAATGGAATTCCTGAAGCCTTGGCATAGCCTTCCGCCGCTGCAAGTCCTGAGTCCGGAACACCTGCAACAATGTCTGCCTCCACAGGAAGTCTCTTGGCGAGGGCCTCTCCTGCTCTGATCCTGGCTTCATGAACAAGGATTCCATCTATAACAGAATCTGTTCTTGCAAAATATATATACTCAAATACGCAGTGAGCGTGATGTTTCTGGCATAAGGATTCGTTGCTGATAAGCTGCCCATCCTCTGTGACAGTTACTATTTCTCCGGGCTTAATGTCTCTTACAAACTGTCCGCCAACTGCGTCAATTGCAGCGGTCTCAGAAGCCAGAATAAAGGCTCCATCTCTTTTCCCAAGAACAAGTGGTTTAATGCCAAATGGGTCTCTTACTGCCACCAGCTTACGTGGACTCATGATGATGCAGGCGTAGCCGCCCTTAAGAGTTCCTGCGACTCTGATAACAGCCTCTTCAATGCTGGCTGAGCGGATCCTCTCGCTGATGATCTCGTAGGCAAGGACCTCTGAATCGGAAGTTGTAAAATGTGCCTGGCCCCTGTACATCTGTCTTTCCTTGATCTCGTCGGCGTTCATGATGTTGCCGTTATGGACCAGGGCAAGGCTTCCCTTGATGTAGTTCATGGCGATGGGCTGCGCGTTTTCGATGCAGCTGCCGCCTGTGGTGGAGTAGCGAACATGGCCAACGCCGATATTTCCCTTGAGGGTCTCGAAATCTTTTTTGTTAAAGACTTCATTTACAAGGCCCATTCCCTTCTTAGTGGTGATGTTGCCCTTAGGGCCCTTAGTATCAGAGATTGAAATGCCGGCTGATTCCTGGCCGCGGTGCTGCAACGCCATGAGGCCATAGTAAATGTCCCTGCCAACCTCAGTTCCATCCGGAGCGTAGATTCCAAATACACCACACTCCTCGTGAATCTTGTCCATATCGTCAAAAGCCATATGCTTCCTCCAATTTCTTTCCTAAAATACAGTCCACTCCAAAAGGAATTATAGCCTTTTGACATAGGATTGAACATCCTAAATATGCACGAATTCAATGATTTTATCACCTACTTGTGCAACATTTTGAATAATTATTACAAATTCGAATATCCCATGAGGAATTCGTCCACATCCTTAGCACAGGCTCTGCCTTCAGCGATGGCCCAGACAACAAGAGACTGGCCGCGGCGCATATCTCCTGCGGAAAAGAGCTTTGGGCCTACTCTGTAGATACTGTCAGTGCTGTCAGTAACGCCTTTGGTGCCAAAAGAACCGTCCCCATGGCTTGTGGTGCCAAAAGAACCGTCCCCGTGGCTTGTCAGGGGCTCAACAGTTCCGCGTTTACTGAGTTTGAGGTCAAAGGCCTTGGCGGTGTAGTCCTCGCAGCCGATGAAGCCGGCGGCGATAAGGAGAAGGTCGCATTTAAGCTTCTTTTCGGAACCCTCTGTCTCACAAAGTTTCCCGTCCTTAAAGGCAACCTTTACTGTAACTATCTCCTTGATATTGCCCTTCTTATCGGTACTTATGCTCTTTACTGTGGTCTCAAAGACTCTTGGATCAGATCCGTATACTGCGATGGCTTCCTCATGACCGTAATCTGTCTTTAAGACCTCTGGCCACTGTGGCCAGGGATTTGAAGCAGCTCTTTCAACCGGAGGCTTGGGCATCATCTCAAGGGCTGTCACGCTCTTTGCCCCCTGCCTTATGACTGTTCCGATGCAGTCATTTCCGGTATCTCCGCCGCCTACGATGACAACGTTCTTTCCGGCAGCATCAATAAATCCGCCCTGCTTCTTTAAGGCCTCAACGGACCTGTCTTCAGCCTTCATAAGGGACTTGGTATTTCTCGTAAGGAAATCTACCGCGTAGTACACGCCTCCAATCTTCTCCGGGTCAGCGGCAGCAAGAGGCCTTGGCTTTTTGGCGCCGCAGCAAAGTACCACTGCATCAAATCCTTTAAGGAGGTCACTGCTCTTTTTATCTTTTCCAACATCC
>JAILFT010000158.1 GCA_024697425.1 Butyrivibrio sp.
GTAGTTTGCATTAAGCAGGTCCCTGATACAAAGGGCGGCGTTAAGTTCAAACCCGATGGAACATTGGATAGAGGTGCAATGCTGGCAATCATGAATCCTGATGACAAAGCAGGACTTGAGGCAGCACTTAGATTAAAAGATGAGTACGGCGCAGAAGTTTCAGTTCTTACCATGGGTCTTCCCAAGGCTGACGCAGTACTTAGAGAAGCCCTTGCTATGGGCGCTGACAAGGCTTACCTTGTAACAGACAGAGTTCTGGGCGGCGCTGACACATGGGCAACATCTTCAACAATCGCAGGCGCATTAAGAAACCTTGATTATGACTTCATCATCACAGGCCGTCAGGCTATCGATGGAGATACAGCTCAGGTTGGACCTCAGATTTCTGAGCATCTTGGAATTCCTGTAATTTCCTATGCAGAAGAGATCAAGGTTGATGAGCAGGCAAGAACAGTTGAAGTTAAGAGACAGTTTGAGGACAGATATCACATCGTAAAGGCTAAGATGCCTTGCCTTATCACAGCTCTTTCAGAGCTCAACGAGCCCAGATATATGACTCCCGGCGGAATCTTTGATGCTTTCGAGAAGGAAGTTACAGTTTGGGGCAGAGCTGATCTTAAGGACGTTGACGATTCTAACCTTGGCCTTAAGGGATCACCTACACAGATCGCTAAGGCTTCAGATAAGGTAAAGAAGGGACAGGGCGAGAAGGTTACTCCCGATTCACCTGATGAGGCAGTTGATTACATTGTAGGTAAGCTTAAGGAGAAACACGTGGTATAAGTGATACAGGGACGAAAAGCTTCGTCTATGGCTGTATATCACCGCTAAAAAATTATTTATAGAAAAAGGAGAAGAGTCATGTCTTTAGAAGAATATAAAGGTGTATTTATCTTTGCTCAGCAGGTAGACAATGAACTTTCAGGCATCGCCCTGGAACTTCTGGGCAAAGCAAAGAGTCTTGCAGAAGACCTCGATGAGAAAAAAGTAACCGCAGTACTTCTTGGAAGCGATGTTAAGGGACTTGTTGACAAGCTTGCTGAGTACGGCGCAGACAGAGTAATCGTAGTAGACGATCCCGAGCTTAAGGATTACAGAACAGAGCCTTATACACACGCTCTTGCATCTGTTATCAAGGAGTTCAAGCCTGAAATCCTTCTGGTTGGCGCAACAGCTATCGGCCGTGACCTCGGCCCCAGAGTATCATCCAGAGTACATACAGGTCTTACAGCTGACTGTACTCAGCTTGATATCGGAGATTTCCCTCTTGAGCCTGTTGAGGGCAGAGAGCAGAAGCACAAACAGCTTCTTATGACACGTCCTGCTTTCGGTGGAAACACAATCGCAACCATCGCATGCCCTGACTTCAGACCTCAGATGGCTACTGTACGTCCCGGCGTTATGCAGAAGATCGAGCCTATCAAGGGCGCAAAGGCAGAGGTTGTAGACTACAATCCCGGCTTCGAGAAGAACGACTGCTACACAGAGATTGTTAAGATCGTTAAAGAGACTTCAGCTGTTGAAGATATCCAGGCTGCCAAGATACTTGTATCCGGCGGACGTGGAGTTGGATCACCTGAGAACTTCAAGCTCCTTGAGGATCTCGCAGAGGTTCTTAACGGAACAGTTTCCTGCTCTCGTGCAGTTGTAGATTCAGGCTGGAAGCCCAAGGATATGCAGGTTGGACAGACCGGTAAGACCGTTCGTCCTCAGCTGTATTTCGCAATCGGTATCTCCGGTGCCATCCAGCACGTTGCAGGTATGGAAGAGTCAGATATCATCATCGCTATCAACAAGGATGAGAACGCTCCTATCTTTGACGTAGCTGATTACGGTATCGTAGGCGATCTCAACAAGGTTGTTCCCGCTCTTACAAAGAGACTCAAAGAAGAGCTCGCTGCTAAGAATTGATAGAGTTTGCAGAGACTGATATATCATATGTAAATAGCGATCGCCCGGGCACTGTTGCCCGGGCGATTGTTCGTTAGTAGCATACAACGCTACATCATAAATGTAATTAAATCATTGGGAGCGACTGATGAAGTTCCGGTTGGACTAATTTGGACTAATCATCATTGCCTGTAAACATCTCCAGGAACTTGTCGTCAGACATCTCAGACAGCTCTTTAAAAGGAATCTCAAGAATCTTTCTGATTGGGAAGTATAAATGATCGAGGCCTTCTGAAGTGGTTAAAAACCTGTCCATGTACATATAGAACCTGTCATCCTTCGCAAGTGGCTCTCTGTTAAAGCCTTTATAAATTTCAACCGATTCGGTATCCAGGTTGATCAGGCATGCCCATTCACAGAGGAACGAGTCTGCAGCAAATTCGATTGCGTCCCACAGCTCGCAGCCTCCATTATCAAGAATAAGCTGAAGGACTTCGGCTGAGGCGTCTTTTTTGAGCGCGGGATACATGGCCTCGAATGTATTTAACTGTCTTAAAGTCATGCCTGATTCATCCTCGGGATCTATACCTGCTTCTTTATACTTTTCATTAAGCTCATCGTCAGTGATGAATCTGCAATTGCGGCAAGCGTTCCTGAATTTGCTTATCTCGTCAGAATGCTCTGCAATCTTGCCGATGAATCTTTTTACAGCAAGGCCATTTGCTTCGGGATATCCGCCATATTGGCCATACTGCGCAACCTTTATTTCATTATCTACAACGACTATCGTCAGATTTCTGGCTCCCATTTCTTTATCCCCTCTTTGTTTTACCTGTTGTATATTGCCGGAAGACTGACGGAATATACCTGGTATGATTATTATATCAAAGGCCGGATCAATTGGATGGGGCTCAAGATAAATACCTAAAATAAATATATGGAAATATATCTGAAAGTATATTCGATAAACATACCTGAAAAACATATCCTCAATCTGTTTGCTTATAACCTATATTTAATCGGTTTACATCTTATATATAATTTGTTACTATATGTACTGTTCTTGACGGAGCGGTTTGTCATATCTTCCGTCGCAATAGATATCATGTCTGATATCGCATACCCACTTTGGATATTGCATATTCAAGATTGATGTAACGCGCGTAAGCTAACTGCATGGTTGGTGGTTGCAGCTGCTTACACGGCGCACGTAAAGCTAGGGAGCGTAAGCTGGACTAATCCGGTTGCCCATCAATTGTAGGTATTGTACACAACGCATAAGGTCTGAGTGTGCAAGCTGAGGATTAGATCCATGTGGATCAAGGATAGATATGTGTATATGTTGGAGAAACTCAATCCGCGCCGGATATAATGCTACGAGCTTTGGAATTACTATGAACAGAAAGAGGTAAAGAATTGAACAATGATACATTAAACGAATTGATCAGAGAAGAGAAAAGGCTGACTTTCCTTATAGACAGACTGGAGAAAAGTCTTGCAGCAGCTCCCGAGGGAAGTCTTAGAATCAACAACACGGGCGGACGCAAGCCGATGTTTTACCGGTTCATCGGCGGCAAAAAGGATCTGCCCCATGATGCGCGTAACAGGCAGACGGACTCGCGCAGAACAAGCTCAACATATATTCCCAAAGATAACCTGTCCTTGGCAAAAGACCTCGCTCAAAAAGAATATGACTCAAAAATACTGCTATGGGCCAGAAGAGCGGAGTTCAGATTAAAAAAACTGATTGGCACTTATAGCCACAACGAACCGGAAATAATATATAATAGTCTAAGCGATATCAGACAAAGCCTGGTGGTCCCATATTACATTCCTGATGATGTGTTCCTTGAGAATTGGCTCGGAAAGTGGAACTTAGATAGAAATACCATACCCAAGAAAGACGAGACTTACTCCGAACGTGGGGAGCACGTAAGATCTAAATCCGAGAAAATAATCGCCGATAAGCTTCACGCAGAAGGAATCCCCTACGTATACGAACCAGAGATCATACTTGATGACGGCGAGCGCGTGTATCCGGATTTTGCCATACTCAATGTAAGGAACAGAAGAGAATTTCTGCTTGAACATTTCGGCAGGATGGATGAAATTGGATATTGCAAGAAGAACATCAGAAGAATCGAAGAATATGCCCTTAACGGATATGTACTGGGGGATAATCTTTTAGCAACTTTTGAGACCAATGGAAATTTGTTTGACCCCAAATATCTTGATATCCTAGTGAACAAATATTTGAAATAAACACAAGACCAGGAGAACCAAAATGAAAAGCATTTTAGATTACGAAACCGTTGCCCTTATAGACGAAGACGACGCCCTTGAGATCATCGACCAGACCCAGCTTCCGGGCAGAACTGAGATCATCAGACTTCATACGGGAAAAGAGATATGGGATGCAATCTACCTTTTACAGGTAAGAGGAGCACCGGCAATTGGCGTAAGCGCCGGAATGGGCCTTTACCTTTTGATGAAGCATTCCAATGCCGGCAGCTACGAGGAATTCATGTGTGAGCTTCAGGAGAAGAGCGACTATCTGAATTCGTCCAGGCCTACTGCTGTTAACCTGTCCTGGGCTTTGAAACGCATGAAGGCACATGTAGAGGACACTTACATTAAACTGGCAGCGCAGAAAGCGCCTTCCGAATCAGGAGATGCCCCGGGAAAAGACGCATCTGCATCGCTTCCTGAAACTGCCCCGGGAAAAGACACATCTTCTTCCCCTTCCTGGACTGAAACCAGATCCGCCCTCATAAAAGAAATGCATGATGAGTGTGAGCGCATCAAGCAGGAGGATATTGATGTCTGCAGACGCATCGGTGAGTATGGCCTTACTCTTATCGAAGACGGCTACGGCCTTCTTACCCACTGCAATGCCGGCCAGCTCTGCGCCTGCAAGTACGGTACAGCTACGGCTCCCATGTATCTTGCCCATGAAAAGGGCTACAAGATCAAGGTATACTGCGATGAGACAAGACCTCTGCTCCAGGGAGCAAGGCTTACAGCTTATGAGCTTCACTCTGCAGGAATAGATACCACCCTTCTTTGCGACAACATGTCCGCATCCCTGATGAAGAGCGGTGCAATCAATGCAATATTTACCGGGTGCGACCGGGTAGCAGCCAACGGCGATGCAGCCAATAAGATCGGAACCAGCATGGTTGCCCTTGCGGCCAAGAGATACGGAATTCCCTTCTATATCTGTGCACCCACTTCGACAATAGATCTGAATACTCCAACAGGGGATGACATTAAGATCGAGCAGAGAAAGCCTGAGGAAGTGACGGAAATGTGGTACAAGGAACGTATGGCTCCCGAGGGTATAAATGTATATAATCCCGCCTTTGATGTAACGGACAATGAACTGATAGCCGGAATTGTTACTGAATACGGCGTTCTTAAGGCTCCCTATGACGAAGCTATACGCAGGGTTTTTGTGGAAAAAGAAGCAGAGAGATAAGCAGGGAAAAACAGAGAAATAAGCAGAGTAATAGCATTTGTATTCTTAACGAATAAACAGAACAAACATGCAAATAACAAAGCAAACAAAAGCCTGCAATAATCGAAAAAAATAACCCCCCGGGGGGCTTGCGGACCCGTATCCACCCCTCTATACTATGCTATGGTATTTATAAATATTCAAAAATCAAATCAGCAAAAATGCTCATTTTATCAGGCATTAAGCAAAGTATAGGTTGGGAGGTTTTGGTTTTATGCATATGGCAGACGCCCTTGTGGCACCGGCAGTAGCCGGAACAATGTATGTATTATCAACTGCGGCAGCAGGAGTATCAGTGAATGAGGTCAGGAAGGAAAGCGCTCCTGAGAAGATTCCGGTAATGGGAGTTATGGGAGCTTTCGTATTTGCGACTCAGATGCTGAACTTTACAATACCCGGAACAGGTTCTTCCGGACATCTTTGTGGAGGCATGATGCTCTCTGCACTTTTGGGACCTTTTGCGGGATTTCTTACCATGATAGGAGTACTTCTTGTCCAATGTCTCCTTTTCGCGGACGGTGGACTATTGGCACTGGGGTGTAACGTCTGGAACATGGCGTTCTACGGATGCTTTATAGGGGCACTTCTTATATGGAGACCCATGATGAAGAAGGGAGCAACAAGAGGCAAGATCATCGCAGCGTCGATCATCGGATGCGTACTTACTCTTCAGCTGGGCGCTTTCTCAGTTTGTATAGAGACACTTTTATCCGGGGTTACAGAGCTTCCTTTTTCTGTATTCCTTGCGACAATGCAGCCCATTCACCTGGCAATCGGCATTGTTGAGGGACTTATCACAGCAGCGGTTCTTGTATTCGTACATGAGGCAAGACCTGAGCTTCTCTGGGGAGTAGGGCAGAAGACCGAGGCTAAAGAAGGAAAACTTTCATTTAAGACAACAATCATCGTTCTTGCAGTTTGTGCAGCCATTGCGGGTGGAGCAATCTCACTTGTTGCTTCTGCGTTCCCTGACGGACTTGAGTGGTCCATGGAGAAGGTTGCCGGAACTACAGAACTTGAGGCAGAGGGCAGCGCCTATGATACTGCAGCAGGTATCCAGGAGACCACATCTCTTTTGCCGGATTATGCATTTAAAGACAGCGAATCAGCTGTAGGCACCAGCTTCTCGGGAATCGTTGGATCCCTTGTGGTTGTAGGTATCACCGTAGGTGCATGCTACGCCTTCAGATTATTCAGGAAGAAGGAAGAGACCACCAAGGCAAGTGCCTGATTATAAAGCAATTAAGCGGGTTTCATGAAATCAATCGAAGATCATTTACATGAACTTAACAGGCTTCAGGAACTTCAGCAGCGTTCCCATTGGATGAATCGTCTTCATCCTCTGGGGAAGCTGCTTGTTTGCGTTTTCTATGTATTTATGGTGGCGTCCATCGATAAGTATGATATGCAGCGACTTATACTGATGGCTGTATTCCCTGTATTTTGTTTTGTTGTGGGAGAATTGTCCATCAAAGAAGGGCTGTACAGAATGCGTCTTATACTGCCCCTGGTGATATTTGTGGGCATCTTCAATCCCTTTTTCGACAGAACGCCGCTGATGACTATTGGCGCTACTGCTGCGAACCCCGCCGGGATCGTCATTACAGGCGGAATCATTTCAATGCTGACGCTGATGCTTAAGGGTCTTTTGACTGTGCTTACAGCCTATGTTCTTATTGCACTGACTTCCATCGAGGAGCTGTGTTATGCTCTTCGAGTGATCCATGTGCCCAAGGTTATCGTCATAGTGATCCTTTTGATCTACAGGTATTTCGGCCTCATGGGAAACGAGGCAAACCGCATCACTACGGCCTATCACTTAAGGGCGCCCTCCCAGAAGGGCATCCACTACAAGGCCTGGGGAACGCTGGTGGGGCAGTGGCTTCTTAGGAGCATGGACCGGGCGGGGGTTGTGTATGAGAGCATGACTTTGCGGGGCTTTAATGGTGATTTCAGGGTAAAAAAGCGTGTGGCCGGGCCTGCAGATTTCCTGTTCCCGGTAATATGGACAGCGATATTTATTGTGATCAGGTTCATTGTCTGATTCCCCTCGGGCAAGGCATTGAACGATCAACATCCGGATTGAAATAAGATACGTAATGATTTAAGAGAAGGAAGGGAATAATGCACACCGGAGTACACGGAGAACTTCTGAAAATTGAAAACTTAAGTTTTACCTATGAGGACGGGAACAAGGTCTTAAACAATATAAACCTGGTGGCCCACGACGGCGAGAGCATCGGCATTATCGGCTCCAACGGAATCGGTAAATCCACCCTCATGAAGCTCCTTGTGGGGCTGCGTCTGGAATACGAGGGAACGCTTGAGGTTTCGGGACATCCCGTGAACAAGAAGACCTTGAATCACATCAGGGAGCACGTGGGTTATGTTTTCCAGGACTCGGACAGCCAGCTGTTTCTTTCTACCATTGAGGAGGACGTGGCTTTCGGGCCGCAGAACTACGGCCTTTCTGACGAAGAAGTGGAGCGCCGTGTTCAGGAGGCCCTTGATAGAGTACATATTACCGAGCTTCGGAAGAAGCACAATTACAAGCTCTCCGGCGGGGAAAAGAAGCTGGCGGCCATCGCCACGATCCTTTCCATGGAGCCGGACATCATTATCATGGACGAGCCGTCAATTGCGCTGGACCCCAGGAACCGCCGCAATCTGATCGGGATACTGAATGAGCTTGAGTGCCTTAAGATCATCACCTCCCACGATCTGGACTTTGTCATGGACACCTGCAACAGAGTGATCCTTCTTGACGAGGGTACGATAATTGCCGATGGCAAGGCACAGGAAATACTTCAGAACGAGAAGCTTCTGGAGGCTCACGGACTGGAACTGCCCCTTAGTTTATACCGAAAACACGGAGGTGAAAGCTGATTCTTTTCCCGGGGGACATTTCTGAAAATAATCTAAAATACGTTGAGGGCTATACATTAAGATGATAAAATGGAAGTGGTGAGACTCTGCATATGCGGGTCTGCGCTTCTTTTTCTATAATAAAAAACATGGATGGAGGGAAAAGGAATATGGCAAGAAAAGTAGTATTGGCGGGTGCATGCAGAACCGCGATCGGAACTATGGGAGGAGCTCTCAGCACCACACCGGCTCCGGTACTTGGAACAATCGTTATCAAAGAAGCCCTGAAAAGAGCCGGCGTTAAACCGGAACAGGTTGATGAAGTATACATGGGATGCGTAATCCAGGCAGGTCTTGGACAGAATCCTGCAAGACAGTCGGCTATCAATGCCGGGATCCCTGTAGAGGTTCCTGCAACAACCATAAACGTACTATGCGGAAGCGGGCTTCATTGCGTAAACCTGGCAGCTAAGCTCATCGGAATGGGCGATGCTGACATCATCGTGGCCGGCGGTATGGAGAACATGTCAATGGCGCCTTATCTCATGCAGCAGGGCCGTTACGGCTACCGCATGGGCTCCGGAGAACTTCAGGACGCCATGATCAAGGATGCTCTGACAGATGCTTTCGGAAACTATCACATGGGTATTACAGCCGAGAATATCGCCGAGCAGTGGCACCTCACAAGGCAGCAGCTTGACGAGTTTGCAGCCTGGTCCCAGAACAAGGCCGAGAAGGCTATCGCAGAAGGCAAATTCAAGGACGAGATCGTTCCGGTTGAGATAAAGAAAAAGAAAGAGACAATTATCTTTGACACTGACGAAGGTCCCAGAAAGGGCGTTACCGTTGAGGGAATCTCCCACCTTAAACCCGCCTTCAAGAAGGACGGCGGCGTTGTTACAGCAGCCAATTCCTCAGGTATCAACGATGCGGCTTCTGCTATCATTGTAATGAGTGAGGAGAAGGCAAAAGAGCTGGGTGTAAAGCCCATGGGTACCTGGATTGCCGGTGAGCTTGCAGGCGTAGAGCCCAGCATTATGGGAATCGGTCCCGTGGCAGCTACGCAGAAGGTTATGAAAAAGGCCGGTTATTCAATCGGTGACTTTGATCTTATAGAAGCTAATGAAGCTTTTGCAGCACAGTCTGTAGCTGTTCAGCATGATCTTGGATTCTCCAGTGATGTGCTCAACGTAAACGGTGGTGCTATTGCGCTGGGACACCCTGTTGGATGCTCCGGAAACAGAATCCTTGTAACGCTTCTTCATGAGATGGCAAGAAGAGATGTACACAAGGGCCTTGCGACTCTGTGTGTGGGCGGCGGAATGGGCTGCGCAGCCATCGTGGAAAGGTGAGATAGGGAATATATGATCTTCGTGATGGGACCTTGTTGCGGCGTGCGCAGCGAGAGCGAAATTTCCTTGTGAAGACATGCGTGGAGGATTATATGGCGGACCGCTCAATCCTTGTAGTTGACGACAATGAGATAAACAGAGGCATTCTTGGAGAAATATTCAAGGATAAGTACAACATTATAGAGGCCGGTGACGGCATCGAAGCCATTGAAATAATGAAGGAGAAAAAAGATGCTCTGGCAGCGATTCTCCTTGATATTGTAATGCCTGAGATGGACGGGTATGCTGTGCTGGAGCAGATGAGCGAGATGGATAACCTCAATGAGGACATTCCGGTTCTTATGATCACTGCGGATACCTCTACAGAGGCTGAGCGTACCAGTTACCAGAAGGGCGCTGCGGATGTTATACATAAACCCTTTGATCCTGTGATCGTTGATAAGCGTGTATCAAGAACCATCGAACTCTATGATCACAAGAACAGCCTTGAAACTCAGGTTGATGATCAGACCAGAGTATTGAAGAAACAGTTCATGTATCTGAAAAAGCAGGAAGAGAAACTGCGTAACAGCAACGAGAAGGTTATAGATACCATTGCCACCATCGTTGAGTTCAGAAGCATGGAGTCCAGCTATCACCTTAAGAGGATTAAAGGATTTGTTCGTATACTTGCTCTTACGGCAATGAATAATTATCCGGAGCTTGGTCTTAATCCCCATCTTATAGATGTCATTACACAGGCTTCAGCCATGCATGATATCGGTAAGATCTCGGTTCCGGACTCAATTCTCCTAAAGCCGGGGCGTCTTACGAATGAAGAATTTGAGATAATGAAGTCCCACACCACAAGGGGCAGCGAAGTAGTAGAGATGCTCAAGGATATCCAGGACAAGGAATACTACGAGATGTGCCTTGATATATGCCGTCATCATCACGAAAGATATGACGGACGCGGATATCCCGACGGACTTAAGGGAGAGGATAACTCCATTGGCGCTCAGCTTACTGCTCTTGCGGATGTTTATGATGCTCTTGTCAGCGACAGGGTTTACAAATCCGCATATCCCATGGATAAAGCCTATGAGATGATCAAAAACGGTGAGTGTGGTGTCTTCTCGGAAAAACTAATGGCCTGCTTCGAGTTTGCCAGATCCGACATGGAGAAGCTGGTAACTCAGACAAAAGCAGAGGAAGCTGCGGAAAAGATGCAATGAAAACTGCCCCGCTGCATAAAAAACAGCGGGGTAATACTTTTTGTGTTGACAAAGCAGAAGGTAATGCATATAATATAGTGTGTTGCCGCAATTGGCACATGTGCGTGTAGCTCAGCTGGATAGAGCGTCTGGCTACGGACCAGAAGGTCGTGGGTTCGAATCCTGTCACGCACACTTATTTATAAGACAGTCGTATCGTTGATACGGCTGTTTTTTCTTTCTATTTATGCAATCTTTATAAAATTTTCAGATTTATTATTGTATTCTCACGAAAAAGGTCTCCATCTTCAATCTTTTATTGTTCATATTTCATGAAACCGATAACAATTCTTTGTGGTGCTTTTACAATATATTTTCAAAGGGCGGTATGCTATGATTATTTCACGTATAATGTAAGCGTTTACATTATTAAACATTTATAAACTTGTTAGACTTAGAATTGGGAGGATTAGGTATGACAAGAAGAACAAAGAGGGGGAAGATCGCAGCCAGGGTCCTGGCAACGATTCTCTCAGTAACCATGGGACTTTCCACCATGTCTTTTAATCTGCCGGGAGCAGTGGCTTACGCCGAGACCGAAGCAGAAATTGAAGAAATGGATGTGGAAGCGGTTTCAGAGGCATCTTCGGAAGAGAAGGATGAAGCCTCTGCGGAAGCTGCGGCAGAAGAGAAAAAGAGTGAGAATTCTGCGGCGGAGACCGAAGAAAAGACAGAAGAAACAAAGGAGACTGCATCAGAGGAAGCCGGCGTGCAGCAGGAAACCGAAGAGACTGAAGTCGGATCCGGCGAGACTGCAGAATCAGTGACAGAAGATGCACAAAATGCTTCCGGGGAAGCACAGGAGTCTTCAAAAGATGAGGCATTGGTTTCTGCTTCAAACTATGATGCTCTGGTGGAGTTTACCAAAGAGTCTTCAGAAGCAGACGGAATCAAAACCACTGTCAGCAAGTGGAACTTTGCTTCAGCATTAAATACAGGTGCTAAGCCCGTCCCCGGTGATTCCATAAACGGAATTATTGTAGGCGGCGGAAGCGGAAGAGTTTTCCTTGACGCGAACTATGATCTTAACGTCAAGAACAACTCCACAGCTGAGACAACGGGCGTTATATATCTGCCTGTTGCAGAAGACACAAATGTGGTTACCATTACTATTACACCACAGGACAATGACAGCTCAAGATATGTCGCTGTGGGCAGCTTCGATTCTGATGTGAAGCTTGTTGATAACGGCAATGACCCAACTTACCAGTCGGTTACCTTTAAGGCTAATCTCAAGGATTTTGTAGTGGATAATGCAGCCGGCACAGAAGGCAGATTTATCCCTCTTTATTCAAAGGGCAACTTCAAGGTAAAGGGGATTGAGCTTACAGAGACAGATGCAACAACGATTGTTGATGTATCAGGTAATATCACAGGCGAGGGCGTGGAGCTTGTCAAGGGTCTTAAGTTCAAGAATGAGACCACGGAAGAGATCACAACCTGCGACGTTGTTGACGGAGCATATTCAGTGTCGCTTCCCAATGAGTTCAGATATATTGTGTCAGTTTCCGGAACTTTCCAGTACGGAATTGATGATACGGATGAGGGCAATATTCTTGATCTGTCCACAGGCAATGACAAAACAAGGACAAAGGATTTTGCACTGATTTCTCTTGATACAGTAAAGGTTTCAGGTGCAGTATCCATCGCTGAGATTGACAACGCAAATCCTGTTTCGGCAGATACACTTAAGATCACCCTTGTTCCTGCCAAGACTACCCTTGACAGTGTAGACCTTGAGCTTACAAAGGGCGAAGACGACTACAACTACACATACACAGCAATTATTCTTCCTGATGAAGAGTATTCTGTAAAGCTTACAAATGCCAATGACTATGAGTGTGAGCAGAAGATTCTTTTGACCGAGGACAAAGAGGTTGATCTTGAAGTTACTGCAAAGCCTCTTTACAAGGTCAGCCTTGAGGCTGTAACTCACAACATGAAGGCAGTAAGCACAGTGACCGCAGTTACTGTTAAGAACCTCGATGATGACTATGAGTACAGCTTTGACGGACTTAAGGGCAGCACCCTTGGCCTTGAGCTTCGCGATGGTCTTTATGAGGTAAAAGAGATAACTACAACCGGAAGTTATGAGCCTTACGAGCATTTCGAAGTAAAGGGCGAGGCTCTTGCAGAGAAGATGTATCTTAAGGATACTTCCGCTAAATCTGCCGTGGCATATAAGGCTACAGTTACTGTTGGCAAGAGCGGCAGCAATTATACAACTATTTACGATGCGCTTGATGCCATCGGCCGCATGAATCGTACAAGCGGACAGAGAGTTACCGTACTTCTTAATGATGAGTATTACCAGGAGCAGGTAGTTGTTGATGTGCCTGATGTTACCTTTAAGAGTGAGCTTTCAGGCGGATCCACCATCAGCTGGTACTACGGCCTTGGCGGTGACAAGTACTACAGTGCATACCTTAACACTGAGATTGACAAGAACCATCTCTTCTACGATGAAGCACATGCTGTCGATCAGTATGAGAGCACAACCATCGGCCAGACTCCCGGAAACTGGGGATCTACCGTTAACTTAAAGAGTACTGCTACAGGCTTCAGAGCAGAGAATATCACCTTCGAGAATTCTTTTAACTACTATATAAGTGATGTTGAGAAGGCAGATATCGCTGAGTCCGGCAGCATCCTTGACAGAACAAAAGAGGGCGCTGACCCTACGCTTTATTCATCCAAAGAGCGTGCGTGCACAATGTACAACCGCGGCGCCAACAATATTGAGTTCTACAACTGCTCATTTATCAGCAGCCAGGATACTCTTTATACCGGCGACAAGGATGAGTATTCCTACTACTACAACTGTACAATCGAAGGAACCACAGACTTTATCTGTGGTGACGGAAATGCTGTATTTGATAACTGCGACCTTGTTCTCTATGGCTTTTCCGATAAGACTATCCCCAACCTTGTGATCCTTGCAAGCAAAGGATCTGCAACAAAGGGATATCTCTTCAACTACTGTACGGTTAAGGCAGACACAAGAGATACAATACAGACTTCAAATTCAGCATATCTTGGAAGACCCTGGGGAACCAGTGATGAGAAGGTTGCT
>JAILFT010000197.1 GCA_024697425.1 Butyrivibrio sp.
GTAGTAGTTATTAAGATCGATCTTATCGCTTCCGTTGATCTTGTCTGTAAGGTCAAGGAGCTGATCGTTCTCCATATATTTCTGAGCTACGTTTGAGTGCATCCAGAATACATCGGGAAGCTCTCCGCCTGTTGCGCCTGCCTCAAGAAGTGTCCAGTAGTTGTTCCAGTCTACTACCTGAATAGTAGCCTTAACACCTGACTGTGCGCTCCATTCATCTACTATCTGCTGAAGTCCGGGTCTCTGGCCCTCATCCCAGATTGTTACTGAAAGCTCTCCCTCAACGCTGCTGCCGATGCTTGTTGGCTGCTCTGCCTCAGCTGCAGGTGCAGGTGCTTCTGCTGCCGGAGTCTCAGTAGCTGCCGGTGCCTCGGTTGTTGCCGGAGCAGTTTCACTTCCACAGGCAACTACAGAAGCTGCCATGATTGCGCCCATGATAACTGAGCAGGATCTCTGGATAAAACTCTTTTTCATAAACATAACCTCCATTCGAATCAAACCTTCTCTAAAAAGTTTTCTGTAACCGTTACATTCACCCCATTCCGATCACGATTACGCCTTTATCATAATAAATATGCGTCGGTTTTGGGATGGTATTTCGTGTCGTTTTGATGTCATTATGTGATATGCTGTTACTTCGCTTCCAGAACTTCCACATAGGAAACAAAATCTCTTCCAATTGCAAAGCCGTCTGCTGCAAGCCTTCCGACAGGAACGCCAAGATTCATCAGCTCATCGCCGTAGTATTCCTCGCCCTTAAGAGTGTAGAGTGCATCTTCCTTAAGTCCTGCAAGCTTTAAAAATCCCGGAAGCATATTTACGTTGGATCTCATGCAGTAGAGGGCCAGGATAGCTCTTTTACCATCCTCTGAAACCACGATCCATGCGGCCTGATCAGCCTCGAAGGGTGAGCGGAGTCTGTAAAATCTGCCAAACTGAAACAGCTCTCTGTTCTCCTTCATGAATTCGATCTGTCTTTTCACCTCTTCGAACTCTTCGTCCGTGATGTGATTGAGGTCCAGCTCATAGCCAAAAGCCCCGAAATATGCCACATTGGCTCTGGTTGTTATTGATACATTCCTTCCGGTCTGCTGGTTGGGAACCGCTGAAACATGTGCACCTATCGAGGATATTGGGTAGCCGTAGGATGTGCCGTACTGGATCTTTATCCTGTCGATAGCATCCGTGTTGTCGGAGCACCATGCCTGAGGTGCATAGTAGAGCATTCCGGCATCAAACCTGTTTCCGCCTGACGAGCAGGATTCAAAGAGAATCTCGGGGAACTCTGCGCGCAGCTTCTCGTACAATCTGTAAACGCCTAAAACATACTTGTGATAGACCATTCCCTGCTTCTGAGGAGGAAGCTCTGCACTGTAAACCTCCGTCAGGGAGCGGTTCATGTCCCACTTGATGTAGCTAATGGGGGCGTCTGATATCACCTTTTTCAGCATGTCGAAGACATAGTCCACAACCTCTTCTCTTGAGTAGTCCAGCACCAGCTGATGCCTGCCAAGAGACGCTTTCCTTCCGGGCGTCTGAAGTGCCCAGTCGGGGTGCCTTCTGAAAAGATTGCTGTCGGGATTTACCATTTCAGGCTCGATCCAGAAACCAAACTTAAGCCCCATGGCATTCATTTTTCTTGCTAGTCCCTTCATCCCCTGAGGGAGCTTGTCCGGATTTTCAATCCAGTCTCCGAGCCCTGCGTAGTCATCGTTTCTCTCGCCAAACCATCCGTCGTCCAGTACAAACAGCTCAACACCGGCCTCCTTGGCTTTCTCAGCGATGCTAAGGATCCTCTCTTCAGTGAAGTCCATGAAGGTGGCTTCCCAGTTATTGATAAGAACAGGTCTTGGCCTATTCTTCCATTTGCCCCTGACAAGGTTGTTATTGTAAAGACTGTGATAGGTCTGGCTAAGGTCGTTAAGACCGCTGCCTGTTACAGCCATCACCACTTCCGGTGTTTCAAACTCCTCTCCCTTTTCAAGGGGCCAGCCAAATCTCTCAGGATTGATACCCATCAGTATCCTCGTGCGTCCGAAGGTATCGCACTCCGCCTGCGCAAGGAAGTTTCCGCTGTACACAAAGGAAAATCCGAATGCATCGCCGGAAAAATCATCAGTGCCCGGCCTCTTTATAATGACGAAAGGATTCTGGTTCGCACTGGATACACCGCGCTTGCTTTCGATCATCACTGAGCCCGCCGAAAGCTCTTTTTCCTGAGGGATCCTCTCCCTTGCCCAGGCGCCGGAAAACTGCATCCACCGGTAATCTCTGTCTGGCAGATCAAGGCACATACTAAGCGCCCTGGTGAGCTTCACAGTCTCAGTCCCGTTGTTCCTGAACACCGCATGTCTTGCGACAACCGGGTATTTGTCGAATATCGTATACGACAGGACCAATGTCATCTTCGCCACATCATCCTCTAAAGTCACCTCCAGAGTCATGGCCTCATCTTCCCCGGCATAGGTCGCAGGAAGCCCGTTTAGCGGCGTTTTCCCCTTGAATATGCTGTGACTTTTATAGGTAAAAGAGCTTATTCTGGAGCCGTTACTCTGCTCCACCTCAAAAGCCGCTGCTCCAAAGTCTCCGGTTCCAAAGGACGGATACTCCTGCCTGTTGAGCTCCCTGGAGTAGCTCTCAGTATCAGGGTCCACTGTCACGTTGGGAAGGGCGAATCGATAGTCTGCATAGGAAAATTCTTCCTTGTCATGGATTCGCTTTCCAAAGTAGATGCCACCTAACTCTCCCACCGGCGATATGCCCATGATGTAGCTGATCTTGTCGTTATACAAATGATATTGTCTTGATTTCTTGTGCCAAATAATGTTCATTCGTAAAACCCTTCAAAGTTTGTTGTTGCTTTGTTTAATAATCGGAATAAGGCAATATCAGTATAGCGTAGGACTTTAAGGATCAAGAATGGCATTTTTTGATTTATGGATGTCAAAATGCGACATGTGATATATAATTATGTTGTTTGGGGAAACACGAAAACGGAGGGTATGAAATGGCAGTACAGGGATTAGTGGGGTGTGATTTCTGTAAGTTCGTCAACTACGAAGATTCTGATGATTTTTATCTGTACGAGGTCGGGCGCAACAAGTGCGAGCCTCTGTACTCCTATGAGCATTTCGTTCAAAACCGCATTATTCTTCATATAATACTCAGGGGCAAGGGGATCCTGCGCTTTAATGGCAGGCAGTATGATGTCCACGAGAATCAGATCTTCCTGATACCGGATAACACAAGAGCCTTCTATCAGGCAGATGAAGAAGACCCCTGGGAATACATATGGATGCACATCGGCGGCCCTAAGATCCCTCAGATCCTTAAGGAATCAGGTCTTTCTCCGGAGCATCCCGTCTATACACCAAAAGACCGCTCCAGCGCCAAGAAGATCGAAGACCTGGCAATGGACATGTTAAAGCACTACAACCGCCAGTACTACTGCATCGGTACCATCTATAAAATATGTGATTACATGATCGAGAATTCTGCTTCGAAGGAAGATAAGGAG
>JAILFT010000225.1 GCA_024697425.1 Butyrivibrio sp.
TTCTATGTGGTGAAGGTGGATGCAACCATCGATCCTGCGCTGGTACTGATAAAGGAGGAAACGGTTCTTTTCACCATACCTTTCTATGAGAAAAAGACAAGCTACAATCCCCTGTCTTTTTTCGGAAACCGGCATATAGTCACCATAAGGATGGCTGCAGATTATGAGGTTAAGGCCTACAGAAACCTGGCGCTTAATCCCTTTGACCAGCACGAAGTATCGGGAGTTTATCCGCATGCCTCCGCCAACGTTGAAACCAGGGGAGAAGCGGTGTTTGCTGCAAGAAACGCCATTGACGGATGCAAGGCAACGCTGTCCCACGGCGAGTGGCCCTATGAATCCTGGGGCATCAACAGACAGGACGATGCAGAGATCACTATCGACTTTGGAAGAAAGATAGACATTGACAGGATCGTTCTATATACAAGAGCAGATTTCCCCCACGATAACTGGTGGGTGGAGGGAACATTTACTTTCTCCGACGGCAGCAGCGAGACAGTAAAAATGGATAAGAAAGTTCAGGAACCCCACATATTTAATATAAGTAAAAAAGAAGTCACTTACTTAAAGCTTGGCAATCTGATGAAAGCTGATGATCCAAGCCCGTTCCCGGCACTGACCCAGATAGAAGTATACGGAACAGAGTCAGAATGATCACAAAAATAAGGCTTTCCCCAAAAAGAGGAAAGCCTTTATCATTGCAAGATTATTTCTTTCTCTTGTTCTCATGCTCAAGTGAAGCCTTGATGAATCCGGAGAACAGAGGATGTGGCCTGTTAGGACGGCTCTTGAGCTCGGGATGAGCCTGTGTAGCCATGTGGAAGTCATTGCTCGGAAGCTCGATCATCTCAACGATCCTGCCATCCGGTGACATTCCGCAGAGCTTCATGCCGTTCTGAACCAGTACGTTTCTGTAGTCGTTGTTAACCTCATATCTGTGACGGTGACGCTCGGTGATGTTCTCATCTCCGAAGAGCTCATATGCCTTTGAGTCCTTATCAAGAACGCAAGGGTATGAACCAAGACGAAGTGTTCCGCCGATATCCTCAACACCGTTCTGATCAGGTAAAAGAGCTATCATAGGATGCTGGGTGTTTGGATCAAACTCAATTGAGTGTGCATCTGTGTATCCGACAACATCTCTTGCAAATTCAACGATTGCAAGCTGCATTCCAAGGCAAAGTCCAAGGAATGGAAGATTGTTCTCACGAGCGTACTTGATCGAAGTGATCATGCCTTCGATTCCGCGATCACCAAATCCGCCGGGAACAATAAGTCCGTCAACATCAGAAAGGATTTCTGCTACGTTGTCCTCAGTAACTTCTTCTGAGTCAACCCACTTGATATCAACTGCGGTCTGATTGGAGATTCCGCCGTGCTTAAGTGCTTCTACAACACTGATGTATGCGTCGTGGAGCTGAGTATATTTACCAACAAGGGCAACCCTTGTCTCATGCTTAAGGGAGTAGAGAGTGTCAACCATTGCCTTCCAGTCTGTGAGGTCGGGCTCCGGACACTCAAGGTTCAGGCACTCACATGCAACCTGAGCAAGATGCTCTTTTTCCATGGCAAGCGGTGCTTCATATAAGTATTCAAGGTCGAGGTTGTTAAGAACATGGCTTGATGGAACATTACAGAAAAGAGCGATCTTTTCCTTGGTCTCGATGTCCAGCTCCAACTCACTTCTGCAGACGATGACGTCGGGCTGAAGTCCCATTCCCTGCATAGTCTTAACAGCTGACTGTGTGGGCTTGGTCTTGATCTCCTGTGAGCAGCGAAGGTAAGGAATGAGAGAAACAAGGATGAGCATTGCATTGTCATGTCCTACCTCGTGCTGGAACTGTCTGATGGCCTCAAGGAACGGCTGAGACTCGATATCTCCCACGGTTCCTCCGACCTCGATGATGGCGATGCGTGTCTCATCATCTGTAAAGTTGCGGTAGAACTTGCTCTTGATCTCATTGGTGATGTGAGGAATTACCTGAACGGTCCTTCCGCCGTAATCACCGCGACGTTCCTTCTGAAGAACTGACCAGTAGATCTTACCGGTTGTAACGTTTGAGTTCTTGTCCAGGTTCTCGTCGATGAATCTCTCATAGTGACCAAGGTCGAGGTCTGTTTCTGTTCCGTCTTCGGTTACAAATACCTCTCCGTGCTGTACAGGGTTCATTGTACCCGGGTCGATATTAATATATGGATCAAATTTCTGCATTGTAACTTTGTAGCCGCGGGCCTTGAGTAGACGTCCCAGCGATGCAGCAGTGATTCCTTTCCCTAGACCTGATACAACACCACCTGTCACAAAGATGTATTTTACTGCCATTTTCGCCTCCCCTTGATTTAATCGATTGTACACGATATAATTCTATGTTATAGTTAAAACATCCTTCTTATTATAGCATGAACGGACATTTAAGGAAGTAGGAAAATATATGGACAATAATCAAAATCAGAGAAATAACAGTAACAACCCTCTTGGAGGTGGTGGTTCCAACTCTCCGAGAAGACAGAATTTAATACTGCTTCTGGTAGCAGCACTGGTAACAATGTTCTGTATGACGTATTTTCTCAGAGCATTTTCTGAAAATACCAACAGTGAAGTTACCTATTCAGAATTTATCCAGAAGGTAGAAGCCGGAGAGATAGAGAAGATCGTCATCGAGGAAGACCGTATCAACATCTATCCCAAGGAACAGAAGGAAGAGGACCAGCTTGGCTTTGGCTATTCCCTCACCGGTTATACAACAGTTACCTATTACACAGGTAAGGCAGAAGAGGACAGCGTCCTGACACAGAGAATGCTGGATGCGGGAGTTGAGGTATCAAGCGAAGTTCCAGACAGCTCAGGTGCAATACTTACGTTTCTTCTTTATTACATTGCACCGATCCTTCTGATGTGGCTGCTTCTCTCGATCATCTTTAAGAGAATGGGAAGAGGAGGCGGACCCTTAAGCGTTGGTAAGAGCAATGCCAAGGTCTATGTTCAGAAGGAGACCGGAGTTACATTTAAGGATGTAGCCGGAGAAGACGAGGCAAAAGAGTCACTGGTTGAGGTCGTAGATTTCCTTCATAACCCTGCCAAGTACGCCAAGATTGGTGCTAAGCTCCCTAAGGGTGCGCTCCTTGTCGGACCTCCCGGAACAGGTAAGACACTTCTTGCCAAGGCAGTAGCCGGAGAGGCACATGTTCCTTTCTTCTCACTTGCAGGTTCGGACTTCATCGAGCTCTACGTTGGTGTAGGTGCCAGCAGAGTAAGAGACCTGTTTAATGAAGCAAGCAAGAATGCACCATGTATCATTTTCATAGACGAGATCGACGCCATCGGCAGAAGCCGTGACAGCAAGTACGGCGGAGGCAACGAGGAGAGAGAGCAGACTCTTAACCAGCTCCTTTCCGAGATGGACGGTTTTGATTCCTCCAAGGGTGTACTTATCCTTGGTGCAACCAACAGACCCGAGATCCTTGATAAGGCGCTTTTGAGACCAGGACGTTTTGACAGACGTATCATCGTTGATAAGCCTGATCTTAAGGGACGTGAAGAGATCCTTAAGGTTCATTCCAAGGATGTTAAGATGGATGAGACTGTTGATCTTAAGGGTATTGCCCTGGCAACCAGCGGAGCTGTAGGTTCCGATCTTGCCAACATGATCAACGAGGCTGCCATCAATGCAGTCAAGGCACACAGAGAGTATGTATGCCAGCAGGATCTTATGGAAGCCGTTGAGCAGGTTCTTGTGGGAAAAGAGAAAAAGGACCGAATCCTCAGCAAGGCAGAGCGAAAGATCGTATCCTATCACGAGGTTGGACACGCGCTTATCAGCGCCGTTCAAAAGAATACAGAACCTGTTCAGAAGATCACAATCGTTCCCAGAACCATGGGTGCTCTCGGATATGTAATGCAGGTTCCTGAAGATGAGAAATTCCTTCAGACCAAGGACGAGATCATCGATGACATCATCGTAAGCCTCGGAGGACGTGCTGCAGAGGAAGTGATCTTCAACACAGTGACCACCGGTGCTGAGAATGATATAGAAAAGGCTACAAACATGGCACGCAGTATGATCACCATGTTTGGTATGAGCGACAAGTTCGGTCTCATGCAGCTTGAATCTGTACAGAACAGATACCTTGACGGAAACAGAGTCCTTAACTGCTCAGATCAGACAGCAGCAGAGGTTGATGCAGAGGTTCAGAAGCTCCTTGCAGAGTGCTACGCCAAGGCTAAGAAGATCATCAGCGAGCACCTTGATGCAATGGATAAGATCGCTCAGTTCCTCATTGAAAAAGAGACCATCACCGGTAAGGAGTTCATGAAGATCTACCGTGAGGTTGAGAATATTCCTGAACCCACAGAGGAAGAGCAGGAGAAGGCTAAGGAAGGAAGAATCTACGCCACAAGAGCAGAGTCTGCCAAGGTTGGTGAGGATGTTCCGGTTAAAAAGCCCAGGAAGGAAGAGCCGGTTATTGAGCAGCCGGTAGAGGCTTCGGCAGTAGGTGAAACAGAGCAGCCACAGAGTGATGAGCCACAGGTTCAGGATTTCCGCGAAGTGGTACAGGAAGAGGAAGCTCCTTCACAGCCACAGGCAGAGGAGGAACCTAAGGCAAGCACACAGAACCAGGGACTTTTCTCCCACGTTCCTGAAGATTTTGACAAGAAAGACTGATTAAAATATTATAAGGCCATGGGCATGCTAAGTGCCCGTGGCCTTTTTGAAATTATGAATAAAGACAACACACTGTTTACCAAAAGTATGAGGAAGACCCATACCATATATATGCCGGATATGCTGCACTATCACAACGAATTTCTCAGTGCGGCATTTTCTCTTGGCGGCTACAGGCTGGATGTGGTGCTGGAGTCTGCTACGGAGACCTTCTTATGTCTCTTTTCCAGCAGATAAGACCCTATGAGAAGGAGATGGGAGAGACAAAGAGAGTCTACGACAAGTGGGTAAAAGCCCTGTCCGAGGACATTTCCGCCCGCCGCAGTCTCTTTTTCAGGGAAAAGAAATATCAGGAGATAA